>JBIOGV010000063.1:0-15052 GCA_044448365.1 Chitinophagales bacterium | reverse complement strand
TGATATAACAATAGGATTCCCTTTTAGGGACTGTTCATCAAATTCAATTGCTGAAGCAATATTTTTTTTGTTCAGCATCATTGCGATGCCGCCCAGGAATGATGTTTGTAAAAATCTTCTTCTGGCAGTCATTTATTTTTTTATTAAATTATTTTGAATTCTGTTTTGATATAATATAATCATACAAATTTTGCTGTGCTGATTTCCTGACCTTTTTTTGAAACCATCCTGTGCTTCCGAACAGCATCCCCGGTAAACCCAGCGCCTGCCTGCACCAGTTACTTAATTTAAACTGATCAGAATGCTCGATGATCTTACCATCTTTGAAACGCATGTGGGCCCTGATTTTATTGATCACTTTTCGTTTGGTTTTTGTAAATGTATAAGTTGCTATCCAATTACAGGTGCCATATTCCTCATCTGCTTTTACATTGTTAAATTGGATAACAAGATCAGTAGCCCTTTTGCAAAGCATTTCCCACATCAATTTCACTTCGTTATCAACCAGATCTTCAAATACGGGATCATAAAAGATCACATTCTCCTCATAGCAACCCTGCATCGTTTTGTAATCCCGTTTCTGAAAAGCAGAATAAAAACGCGTCATTGTTTCTTCATTACTATTCATATTATCCAAAACTAAGGATAAGCGTAAAGAGAAGGAAATTTTGTGCCACACAACAAAGTCTTAACTGCCAAATGTTACCATCTCTGCAACTCTTACCTCTTTTTCCTGTTATAAAGCTGACAAACTGCCTGACAGACAATCAAGCATTCTTTTTGATGTTTAAACATCTAATTATAACTTTAAATCAATTACAATGAGAATTGAGATTATTTCAGGAAGTCCAAGACCCAACAGTGTGACGCACAGAGTTGCTTTACACTTGCAAAAACAGTTACAAAAAACCGGGTATGAGGTTGGAATAATCAATCTTAAAGAGTGGAATTTGCCTGCTGTTCAATCGGTTTTTGTTTCTGTAGAACATACGCCCGGAGAATTCAAGCCGTTGGCCAAACGAATGTTTGCTGCTGATGCGTTCATTCTCGTATCACCAGAATATAATGGCAGCTATTCTCCCGCTATGAAAAATCTAATCGATCATTTTCCAAAACAACGTCACAAACCATTTGGTATTGTAACTGCTTCACCGGGTCCTCTTGGAGGCATTCGGGCTTCGCAGCAGATGCAGTTATTGATAAACGCATTGTTTGGTATTGCATCTCCGTATATGCTGATCGTTAGCGGGGTAGATAAAAAATTTGATGCTGACGGAAATTTGCTTGATCAGAGTTTTCAGAACAGTATCAATAATTTTATTGCGGAATATTTATGGCTGGCTGAGAGTTTAGTGAAAGCCAGAATAGCAGCGTAGAATGAATGATGAGTTATGAGCCTACGCTTGGCTTATCACGCATTGTAATAAAATCATGAAAGCCTGAAAAAAATTATTTATGAAATCGATATTACATAGAGCAGACACGAGGGGCCACGCCAACCACGGTTGGCTGGACAGTTATCACACATTTAGTTTTGCAGGTTACCATGACCCGCAAAGAATTCATTTTGGAGTATTGCGGGTTCTGAATGATGATACCGTTTCAGGCGGAATGGGCTTTGGCGCACATTCGCATGATAATATGGAAATTATTTCTATTTCTACATCCGGTGATCTTGAACACAGGGATAATATGGGTAATGTACAGGTGATCAGACAGGGTGATGTGCAGGTAATGAGTGCAGGCACAGGTATTCAGCATGCGGAGAAAAACAAAAGCAGTGATAAAACTGTAAAGTTTTTCCAGGTCTGGGTTTTGCCAAACAAAAAAAATGTAAAGCCGAGATACGATCAGAAAAGTTTTAGTGATGCCGATAAGCATAACAAACTTCTCACAGTTGTTTCACCCCTCGGGACCAATGATGGCGGTGTGCAAATTCACCAGGATGCGTGGTTCAGTCTTGGTAAATTGGATAAAGATTTTGCAACGATCTACAGCTTAAAAGGCAAGAAAAATGGTGTTTATGCTTTCGTGATCGAAGGTGATGTGACCATTAACGGACAGAAATTAAATCGTCGTGATGGTGCAGGATTTACTGAAACTGATCAATTAGAAATAAAAGCAGATAACAATGCAGAATTACTTTTAATGGAAGTACCGGTATAATTAAAAGTTATGATTGCAGATTTTCAATTTCCGCAATTCACAATTCAAAATGCACAACAGATTATGAGTACTAAAATAAAATCAATAGAAGCCATCATAGCTCCACCGCCACCGCACATGGTCGGCGACGGATTCAGGGTTCATAATTTTTTTCCTAACAGCAGGTTGATCGATAAAAAAAGAATGAGTCCATTCTTTTTGCTCGATTATAATTCCAAAGTTGATTTTTCGCCAAGTGAAACTCCACGGGGAGTGAGTGTACATCCGCACAGGGGCTTTGAAACAGTAACCATCGCTTATCACGGAAAGGTCGCTCATCATGACAGCGCCGGTAACAGCGGCGTGATTGGCGAAGGTGATGTTCAATGGATGACCGCAGCATCAGGGCTTTTGCATAAGGAATATCATGAAAAAGAGTTTAGCAGGAAAGGCGGGCTGTTTCAAATGATCCAGTTGTGGGTCAACCTTCCGGCACAGTTCAAAATGACTCATCCCAAATACCAGGAGATCACCCATGAAATGATCGGGAAATATGAATTGCCTGGAGAAAAAGGAGTGATCGAAGTAATTGCAGGTGAATATAAGAATGTGAAAGGCCCTGCTTCTACATTTACACCGATGCAGGTTTATAATGCAAGATTAAAAAAGAATGCAGAAGTGGAAATAAATTTTCCTGAAAATTTTAACACCGGGATTTTGGTTGTGGATGGCGAAGCAGTAATTCATGACAAACCGGTGGCAACAGATCATTTCGTTTTATTCAAAAATGACGGAGAACTGATAAAAATTACAGCTAATGAGGATGCAGTGTTGTTGGTCCTGTCCGGTGAACCGATCAATGAACCGATTGCCCAATACGGACCGTTTTTAATGAACACCTGGCAGGAACTTGAACAGGCCATTGATGACGTAAACGCTGGTAAATTTGGCGTTTTAGAAGACTGACTAAAATCATAACTCAGGGAAACCTTTATCAAATAAAAGGCAGGATTGCTGTCGTTGCTTTATATAAAATCCCTGGGTTATGATAACGACACTTCCTCCTTACAAACTTCACATCGAATATCAACTTTGGATAGCGGAATTGAATTTTGATATTGAATTGATCAAGATTTTTGAAGGCCACCTGGCATTTATCACATCTCATAATACTTCCAAAAAACTGTTGGCGCATATTGAACAATTTCAAAACCAATTCATCCGTCAGCGTGAGGTGATCGATGAACTGAAACACGATC
This sequence comes from Chitinophagales bacterium, assembly GCA_044448365.1. GTDB lineage: Bacteria > Bacteroidota > Bacteroidia > Chitinophagales > Chitinophagaceae > VBAU01. Next base: position 11,648 of record JBIOGV010000063.1, on the reverse strand, counting down.
TGAATATTTCAGAAAAACAGCTGGCTTCCTTTGTTCGGGACATGGCAACGGTCGGCTATGAAAACGAGCGATTAGACAATCATTCAGGATTGAGAGATCGTTTTCTAAGGTTCCGGGACCTGTTCGAGGAACTGAAAACAAGGTTCAGGCATTTTGAAACCGAACATTTATAAATAAGACCCTTGCTCCAATCAGTAATTAAGTGATGTTATTTATTGATAACTTCGGCAGTATCAATAATACATCATGAGAAAATTATCATCTTTATTTTTCCTTTTATTTATTTCCTTTTATTCTTTTTCGCAGTCCAACTCACAGGACAGCGCATGGATCCGGGACAACTATTTTAAAAAAGAGATTTATATTTCGATGCGCGACGGAATAAGATTGTTCACAGCAATCTACATTCCAAAGGATGCTTCAGAGAAGAACCCGATATTGATGACAAGAACCCCGTATTCCTGTTCTCCCTATGGAGAGCAAAACTTCACAGCGAATTTATGGACAAGGCACTGGCGTTACTATGCAAGAGAAAATTACATCATCGTGATCCAGGATGTGCGTGGGCGCTGGATGAGTGAAGGTGAGTATATGGATATTCGCCCATTTATTCCCGATAAAAAAACAAATGCTGACATTGATGAGGCAAGTGATACTTATGATACCATTGACTGGTTGGTAAAAAATATTGCCAACAATAATGGAAACGTTGGTGTATTTGGAATTTCATACCCGGGTTTTTATTCAACAATGGCTGCATTGAGTGGTCATCCGGCGCTAAAGGCGGTAAGCCCGCAGGCCCCGGTTACTGACTGGTTCAAAGGAGATGATTTTCATCATAACGGGGTCTTGTTTATTATGGATGCATTTAGTTTCTATGCAGGAGGATTTGGTTATCCACGTCCAAAACCTACAATGGTCGGTGAAGGCTCTCCATTGAACCTGCCGGAAAACGATAACTATGAAACTTATTTACAGATAGGTTCTTTGAAAAACTTTATGCAGTTAACAGGTGACAGTATAAAATTCTGGAAAGATCTTTATGCGCATCCAAACCGTGATTCATGGTGGGAGGCAAGAAATCCAAGAAATTTTGTTGGTGATATAAAACCAGCCATGCTAACTGTAGGCGGTTTGTTTGATGCAGAAGATTGTTTTGGCGCCTGGAATTTATATAAAGCCATCGAGAAAAAAAATCCATCCTCTCATTTTAATAAAATGGTGATGGGTCCCTGGTATCATGGTCAGTGGTCAAGCAATGATGGAACACATCTCGGCAATGTTCAGTTTGGTTCCAATACTTCATTCTGGTATCAGAATAATATTGAAATTCCTTTTTTCAATTATTTTTTGAAAGGAAAAGGAGACATTTCTCAAATTTCAGAAGCAACTGTTTTTTTCAGCGGGGCTAATGAATGGAAACATCTTTCACAATGGCCGCCCGCTGAAAAAGCAGATCAACCGATTTATTTGCAGCCGAATGGAAAATTATCATGGAGTAAACCTTCGCCCCTCTCCACTCGTGGAGAGGGGACGGGGGTGAGGTTCAGTGAATATATTAGTGATCCTGCGCATCCTGTTCCATACACCGAAGATGTTCACTTTGAAAGAACAAGAGAGTACATGACCGATGACCAGAGATTTGCATCAAGAAGAACAGATGTCCTGACATTTGAAACGGATGCACTGCAGGAAGATTTGACTTTAGCAGGAGTTGTAACTGCCGACCTGAAAGTAAGCATCAGCGCTACTGATGCAGATTTTGTTGTAAAGTTGATCGATGTTTTTCCTGATGATTTTAAATATCCCGGCACACAACAACAAAATTTTGGTCGCAACGCCAGTGAGTCTTACCCAATGGGAGGCTATCAAATGCTGGTGCGTGGAGAGATTATGAGGGGGAGATTCAGAAATAGTTTTTCAGATCCGGAGCCTTTTAAACCGGGTAAAATTGAAGAAGTAAAATTCGATCTGCCGGATGTAGCACATACATTTAAAAAAGGTCATCGGCTGATGATACAGGTACAAAGCAGCTGGTTTCCATTGGCTGATCGCAATCCGCAAAAATTTATAAATATCTATCAGGCTAATGACACCGATTTTCAAAAAGAAACAATCCGCATTTATCATGATACGATAAATGACAGTAATATTGTTCTGCCAGTTTTAAAAAATTAAAATGAAAGCTTTTTTTCGAACCTGCGGAGTGATTATTCTTCTTTTTTTCTTTTTTTCAATAGCAGCTCAAAACAATGAGGGCGCTTCTTACATTCAGGATAATTATTCAAAAAGAGAAGTATACATAACCATGCGTGATGGGGTGAAGCTCTTTACTGCTGTTTATTCTCCAAAGGATAATTCAGTTGCATATCCAATATTGATGGAAAGGACACCGTATTCGTGCAATCCTTATGGCGAAGAGAAATTCCCCGACGGATTAGGGCCAAACAGCGACCTGATGAAGGGGAAATATATTTTTGTGTATCAGGATGTCCGCGGGCGATATAAAAGCGAGGGAGATTTCAAAGAAATGAGGCCGGCTATCGATAATAAAAAAACAAATAAAGATGTTGATGAAAGCAGTGACACGTACGACACGATCGAGTGGCTTTTGAAAAATACGAAGAACAATGGCCGTGTTGGTTTGTACGGGATCTCTTATCCCGGTTTTTATGCAACCGCGTCTTTACCTGGTGCACACCCAGCAATAAAAGCCGTATCACCGCAGGCGCCGGTAACGGATGAATTCATCGGAGACGATTGCAATCATAACGGCGCCTTTTTTCTTCTTGACAATTTTGATTTTTATAATTATTTCGATGGTGAAAGAAATCCTGATGGCGATGATTACAAACCTGTATTCAATGTCAATACCGGCGATATTTATAAATTCTTCCTCGAAATGGGGACATTAAAAAATGCCAATGGCCCGAAATATTTTAATGGCACAGGCATCTGGGGTCAAACACTTCAGCATGATACGTACGATAGTTTTTGGCAGGCAAGAAATATTCGCCCGCATCTTAAAAATATTAAGCCAGCTGTATTAGTTGTTGGCGGATGGTTTGATGCCGAAGATATGTTTGGCTCGTTACGAACTTATGAAGCTATTGAGAAGCAAACTCCTCAAAACAATAATCGGCTCATCATGGGTCCCTGGACTCATGGAGCATGGGCAGAGCCTTCGTGGACAAAATTTGGCAGTTACAATTTCGGAACAAATCTGAATGAATATTTTAATGATATTGAAACAAAATTTTTCGACTACTATTTAAAAGATAAAGGTGAATTCAATCTTGCTGAAGCAACTGTTTTTGAAACAGGCACGAATCAATGGAAAAAATATTCAACATGGCCTCCTGGGAATGTCAATAACATGGCATTTTATTTTCACAACAATGCAAAGCTTTCAACAGATAAACCAACAGGTAAAAATAATTATGATGAATATGTAAGCGATCCCAATAAACCACTGCCGTATACGAATGGCCAATATGATGGAAGAAATAATGAATATCTCGTAGAGGACCAGCGATTCGAAGAGAAACTTCCTGGGATAGTAAGTTTTAAATCTGATGTATTGAACGAAGATGTCACGATCACCGGGAGAATAAAGGCAAACTTATTTGTTTCTACAACGGGAACTGATGCAGATTTTATTGTTAAACTGATCGATGCATTGCCGGATACTGAGCCCAACCCTGATCCGAATCCTCATAATTTTGAAATGGCAGGTTTTGAAAGAATGGTGAGAGCAGAAGTGTTCCGTGGAAAATTCAGAAATAGTTATGAAATGCCTGAACCATTTACACCGGGCAAGATTGAAAAAGTTTCTTTTGATATGAATGAGGTGGCCCATACTTTTAAAAAAGGACATCGCATTATGGTGCAGGTGCAGAGCACCTGGTTCCCGATCATTGATCGCAACCCGCAAAAATTTATGAAAATCCCTGAGGCTAATAAAAATGATTTTCAAAGATCAACGATCCGTATTTATCATGAAGATGAAAATGCCTCAAATATTGTTTTACCAATTCTGAGATAAAATTTTATGAAACCACTGTCATTGCTCATCGCCATTTTAATCGGTGTTTCGATTCACGGTCAGATCAATATTATTCCAAGACCGGTTTCCATGAAGCAGCCCAAAATTGCTTCAAAATTTTTGATAACATCAGCAACAGAAATTGTTTTGGAAGGCGGGAACCTGGGCAATGTTGCCGGCATTTTGAATGATTATCTCAAAGAATTTTACAATATCAAATTAAAAGTCGTTAAGACTCCCACGAATAATAATAGCATCTTTCTGAATTACGAACGGATGGATAACCCGATAATCGGAGCTTATCAGATGACCGTTGATAATAAAGGCATATACATTGCCGGTGATAATGAAACCGGGGTTTTTTATGGAGTACAAACCCTGATACAACTATTGCCGGTTGATAACGACAAACCGCAAACTTCAAACAACAAACTCCAAATACCGTATGTTTCAATAGAAGATTATCCTCGCTTTGAGTACAGGGGAATGCACCTCGATTGTGGCCGCCATTTCTTTCCTGTTTCTTTTATCAAAAAATATATTGACTACATCGCCCTGCATAAGATGAACTATTTTCATTGGCATTTAACGGAAGACCAGGGCTGGAGAATTGAAATAAAAAAATATCCCAGGCTGACTGAAGTTGGAGCATGGAGAAACGGAACGATCATCGGTCGTTACCCTGGTCTGGGAAATGATGGAATCGGCTATGGAGGCTTCTATACCCAGGATGAAATAAAAGATGTGGTTGTTTATGCGGCTAAACGATACATTACTGTAATTCCTGAAATCGAAATGCCCGGTCATTCCAGTGCTGCGATTGCAGCTTACCCATTTTTAAGTTGCTTTCCCAATGAATCGACGAAACATAAAACCGCATGGGGTGGCGATAGCACTGGCAAACAGGTACAACAAGCCTGGGGAGTCTTTGAAGATGTGTTTTGCGCGGGAAAGGATTCCACTTTTAAATTTTTAGAAGATGTGCTGGATGAAGTGATGACTTTATTTCCCTCTAAATATATTCATGTTGGAGGAGATGAATGCCCGAAAGCAAACTGGAAACGATGTCCTCTTTGCCAACAAAGAATCAAGGAGGAACATTTAAAAAATGAAGAGGAACTTCAAAGCTATTTTATTCAGCGAATAGAAAAATATCTGAATAGCAAAGGAAGGATCCTGGTCGGTTGGGATGAAATTCTGGAAGGTGGTTTGGCAGCCAATGCAGTTGTGATAAGCTGGCGGGGCGAAGCAGGCGGCATTGCAGCAGCCCGGCAAAAACATAATGTAGTGATGACACCGGGTGGTTGGGTTTATTTTGATCACTCACAAACCCAGAATGAAGATTCAGTAACGATCGGGGGTTATCTGCCTCTTGAAAAAACGTATAGCTACGAACCTGTTTCAGATTCATTGACAAAAGAACAGGGAAAATATATTTTAGGTGCGCAGGGAAATGTTTGGTCAGAATACATGAGCAATGAACGAAAAGTGGAGTACATGATCTTTCCGCGCATGAGTGCATTGAGTGAAGTGCTGTGGAGTCCAAAAAAAGATAGGGATTCGGTGGATTTTGAAAAAAGATTGCGAACACAATTTAAAAGATATGATCTATGGGGTGTGAATTATAGTAAAGCAGTTTTTGATTTGGCATCACATATTTTGCCGACAGAAGATTATAATGGAATAAAATGGGTTGTAGAACAAAAGCGTAACATGCCCTGCCAATTAAGGTTTCAGGAACGAAAAAAGCTTGCAGTCAAAAGAGATTCAGTAGATCAAAATGAAAAATTTTCTGATACCAAATTTATTAAATATATATCAAGGGATTCTGCTGAAAGATTCTTAAAGTCATCAACTTCACTGAAAGATTCTGTTAATATAACCTCCCAAGGGATTTACACTTGTTATGGTTATAAAGTAGTTTTAGAAAGTGATGAAGTATTTATTGATGCAAACAATTTCATTACAAAGACAGAACAAAAAATCTATTTCAACAAAGCCACGGGTAAAAAAATCACTCTTACAAATCAACCTGCCAGAACTTACCAGGGTGATGGTGCATTTACATTGGTAAATGGAATTCAAAATGAAAAAGGTTTAGAAAAGCCAAGAGAGTTTTTGGGATTTAATGGAACGGATTGTGAAGCTGTCATTGATCTCGGAGCCGCTCAATCAATCACGAATGTGAAAGTTCATATTTTACAACAGCCAGATAGCTGGATATGGCGCCCTCAGTACGCTGAATTCTTTTCTTCATATGACGGCATAAATTTTACTTCAATTGGAATGACCGATGATATAAGCACATTGGCAGGTAATGGAGTGATGGAAAAAACTTTTGATGCTGTTACCACCCGATACATAAAGATTGTTGTGAAAAACTGGGGCATTATTCCTGAAGGCAGGCCTGGCGCAGGAAGTAAGGCATGGTTGTTCGTCAATGAGATTGAAGTGAATTGAAAGCGCGTCAGGCCGCTACGAGCGGCCAGACGCATACTGGTGAAAAAACGGATCATTAATGGTAAAAGAACTGTCGGCAAAGAAATGAAACATGGTTTATTTGGGTATGCGTCAGGCCGCTCGTAGCGGCCAGACGCATACCGATATGCATTTTGAGGCAGACCATATTTATCATGTCTACAATCGGGGGAATAACAAAACGAAAATTTTCTTTTCCAAAAAGAATTATCTGTATTTTCTTCAAAAGGTCCGAATTGAATGGTTGACTTACTGTGACATTTACTGTTATTGTTTAATGCCCAATCATTTTCATTTTATATTGCAACCCAAAAAAGAAGGATGCGAGCCTATAGTATTAAAAGAAAAAATTACGCATTTACAAAGATTATCAAAGACTATTGGTAAAACTTTGAGTTCTTATACTCAAGCTATCAATATTCAAAATGGTACGACCGGAAACTTATTTCAGAAAAAAACAAAGACTAAATGTCTTTCTGAGCAATCCATCGCAGAACCACCCTACAGCATCAAAGATTATCTTGTTAATTGTTTTTTTTACATTCACAATAATCCTTTAACAGCAAATATTATTGACAATTTGGAGCAGTGGCCTTACTCTTCCTGGCCCGATTACTATGGATTTAGAAATGGCACTCTTTGCAATATGCGGAAGGCAATGCAACGAATTGGCTTCTGCGAAATTGATTTTGAAAAGACTATGTACCAAAATCCCGATAAGAAAATAATTTCATCATTGCTATGAGGCGTCAGGCCGCTGCAAGCGGGCAGACGCTAACGAGAGCGGCCTGACGCTTTCCTCAAAATCTTTATCTTTATCGCTTAAACGATCCTGAATGCCAAAACCTGTTGAATCCATTAGTCTTGCAGATAGTTTTGAAAAAGTCCCGGTAAAAATTTATAAGAATCTTCACGATGGTTCTTTGTTCGCAGCAAAAATGATCGCTGCGCTCATCAAAGAAAAACAAAATAAAAAGGAAAAATGTGTTTTGGGTCTTGCCACCGGCTCCACGCCAAAAGTTCTATATTCAGAATTGGTGAGATTGCATACGGAAGAAGGATTGAGCTTCAAAAATGTTGTCAGCTTCAATCTCGATGAATACTATCCCATTGATCATGATGCACTGCAGAGTTACAATTCTTACATGCACCGGCATTTGTTCGATCATATTGATATGGATCCAAAAAATATTCATATTCCAAATGGTGAATTACCCAAAGAGATAGTGAAAATTCATTGTGCAGAATATGAAAAAAAGGTCGAAGAAGCGGGTGGCATCGACTTGCAGGTGCTCGGTATAGGTAATAATGGGCACATTGGTTTTAATGAACCCGGTTCCAGTATTTATTCCAAAACAAGACTGATCACCCTGGAAAATTCAACAAGGCTGGCTAACTCATACGAGTTTGCAAATATTTCTGAAGTACCGCGATTGGCTTTGACGATGGGTATCAGCACCATCATGAAGGCAAAACAAATTATTTTACTCGCCTGGGGACCCGCAAAATCTCCTGTTGTGCGAAAATCAGTTGAAGGTTTTGTTACAGAACAAGTGCCTGCAAGCCTGTTGCAACAACATCCGGATTGCATTTTTGTTGTTGATGAAGCCGCTGCCGCTGATTTAACAAGAAATAAATCTCCCTGGCTCACCGGTGATATTGACTGGACACCGGCAATGATAAAAAAAGCCGTTGTGAACATGGCTTTGAAAACAAAAAAACCAATTTTATCTCTCACAGATAACGACTATAATGAATTTGGGTTGGGTGATCTGCTTGTTGAAAAAGGAGACGCTTACGAAATCAATTTGCAGGTCTACTACATGCTTCGCGATACGATCACGGGTTGGCCAGGTGGTAAACCCAATGCGGTGATCCCTGCACACCCGGAGCGATCGGAGCCTTATCCAAAACGAATCATTATCTTCTCCCCTCACCCTGATGATGACATCATCAGCATGGGTGGAACTTTCCAGCGTTTACAAGACCAGGGACATGAAGTACATGTAGCTTATCAGACCAGTGGCAATATTGCAGTGACTGACGAATTCGTCACACGATTTTTGGATTTTGCAGTTGGTTTTGAGGAAATTGCCGGTATTGATACGAATAAGTCTTCAAAAATACTTGCGAATGCAAAAAGATATTTATCGCAAAAGAAATCTAACCAGAGTGACACTGCGGAAATCAGGGCGATCAAGGGATTAATAAGAAGATGCGAAGCCAGGGCAACTTGTCACTATGTAGGTGTCAAAGAAGATAATATTCATTTTCTCAATCTTCCTTTTTATGAAACAGGAACGATCGAAAAAAATCAGATGAGCGATAATGATGTAAAGATTACGTTTGGTCTCCTCCAAAAAGTAAAACCACACCAGGTTTTTGCGGCCGGTGATCTTGCTGATCCTCATGGCACACATAAAGTTTGCCTGGAAATAGTCCTGGAATCATTAGAACAGGTGAAAAAGAATGGCGATGCCTGGCTGAAAGATTGCTGGCTCTGGTTATACAAGGGTGCCTGGCAGGAATGGAATATCGAAGAAATTGAAATGGCAATTCCTATGAGTCCAGACCAGGTATTGAAAAAACGTTACGGAATATTTATTCATCAATCGCAAAAAGATATGGTTCCTTTCCAGGGTAGCGACAGCCGTGAATTCTGGCAACGTGCTGAGGAAAGAAATGAGAATACTGCAAACTTTTATGCGCAATTAGGGCTAACACATTATGCAGCCATGGAAGCATTTGTAAGATGGAAGTATTGAAGTAAGAGGTAAGAGGTATGCTAAAGAGAGAACAAGCTACAAAATCTATTCAACTCCCCTCGCATTCATTTCAATGGTATAAATCGATTCGGATGCAGTAATGAATAAAATATTTTTTTTCTTCCCGCCGAAACAAAGATTGGCTGTCCATTTTTCTGGTACTGCAATTGTTTCTATTTTTTTCCCATTCTTGTCATAAATAGTTACCCCGTTACCCGTTAAATAAACATTTCCCCTGTTATCAAGCGTCATCCCATCGGAACCTTGTTCACAAAAAAGTTTCTTTTCAGACAAACTTCCATCCGAATTAGTTTTATACTTGTAAGTTTTGCCCGCTTTGATATCCGCTACATAAAGATATTTCCCATCGGGGGTTCCAACAATTCCGTTGGGTTGTTGCAGATCATCTGCTACAACAACCGACTGTTTCTTTCCTTTTGGCAAATAATAAACTTTTTCTCCTTTGATATCAGGCGATGTTCTGTCCCAATAAGGTCGTTGATAATAAGGATCAGTAAAATAAATTCCACCTTTCAGATCCTCCCAAAGATCATTGGGTCCATTAAAACGATGTCCCTCGAAATCCTTTAATAAAACCGTTACTTTTCCTTTTGGATCAATCGACCACAATTCATCTTTTTCATCAGCGCAGGTTAATAAATTTCCTTTGTGGCCAAAATAGGTTCCGTTTGATCGCCCTGTTTTATCCAAAAAAACGGACAGCTTTCCATCAACATCAAACTTCCATATCTTGTCATTTGGCTGATCAGTAAAAAAAACATTTCCATTTTTATCTACCGAAGCCCCTTCTGTAAAACCGAACTGGTTAGACACCTTTTTTAATATTGCGCCTTTGGCAATAAGACTATCTTCACTGCCTTTCCTGATATTTTTCATTTCAATATTTTTTGTAAACGACAATATCAGTAAAAGAAGAGCACAAAAAACAATCAGGTTAATAATTTTCATCATAAATCTTTATTAGAATGATTAATCGTCAGGGTATACTAAATTCAAATGATTACGCACTAATCCTTGTGTCCGTTGTGGTCCTTTGTGGACTTCGTGTCCTGTATTTTTGGTCACAAACCTGCCTGCCGGCAGGCAGGGGGCACCAAGATTGCACAAAGGTCACTAAGAAAATAATAGAATATTCAATTTAATTGATTGAAAAATTACAGAAACTGATTAATTACTAATACGCCGATAAGTCCCATCACCGACACAATTGTTTCCATTACTGACCAGGAACGAAACGTATCCTTTACAGATATCCCAAAATATTCTTTGAACATCCAAAAGCCTCCGTCATTTACATGAGAACAAAAAAGACTTCCCGCACCGATTGATAGAACCATGAGGTTGGGATTGATATGTGTTTGCAAAGTAAGTGGATATACAATACCAACGGCCGTCAACCCGGCTACAGTGGCAGATCCCAGGCATAGCCTCAAAACCGCAGTGACTATCCAGGCTAAAAGAAGTGGTGGCAATTTCCATCCTTGCAAAACTGTAGCAATTTCATTCGCTGCTCCGCTGTCAACAAAAATCTGTTTCAATATTCCCGCGCTTCCGATAATGAGCAATATCATTGAAACATCTTTAACTGCTTCTGCATATACACTCATGATATGCTTTAATGACCTGCCCATTTTTATTCCAAGTGTATAAGTCGCAATAATGATCGTTAACAACATTACAAGGTCAGGTTCACCAAAAAAAACCGCGATATTTTTTAAACCATTATTAGCTGCAAAAATAGTTGTACCAAATGTTGTAATGGCAATAAGAATCACAGGCAGTAAAGAGGAAATGAAACTATTAGCAGCTCCGGGAAGTTTATTATCAGCGATTTCGTGTAAGTTGAACAGTTTTGTAGGATTTGATTTGATGTTTTTCAATGTCTTTGCATAAAGAGGTCCTGCAATAATAATAGCTGGAATAGCAATAATAATTCCATAAAAAAAAGTCATCCCCATACTGGCATGCAGCTGGATAAGCAGGGCCATTGGAGAAGGATGTGGAGGCAAAAAACCATGCATCACAGAAAGAGATGCCAGCATGGGCAAGCCAACATACACTACGGGCAATTTGTAACTGTAGGCAACTGAAAAAATAATGGGTACCAGCAAAACAAAGCCCACATTATAAAACAAAGGAATGCCGATGATGAAACCAGTAAGTGCCATAGCCCATGCCAGGTATTTATATCCAAAAACATTTCGAAGTGTATAAGCAATTCTTTGTGCTGCGCCGCTTTCAGCTACCAGCTTTCCCAACATAGCGCCAAGCGCAATTACAATAACCAATGAGCCTAAGGTATCGCCAAGGCCTTTGTCAACGGATTTTGCAATTTTGTT
>JBIOGV010000062.1:0-15078 GCA_044448365.1 Chitinophagales bacterium | reverse complement strand
GCTCAAAGCCGGTGTCATCAACCGAAAAAATTTTATGAAACCATTGATTAGGCATAGTTAGGTTGGAAGCCTGTTTAATCGTAAATTTGAAACAAAACTATTCGAATGCGTTTGATTTTAGCGATCCTGCTGGTAGTGTTATTTGCAGTGGCTTGTAGTAAGAACAATTTTACGACCAAACCTCAATTGAAGATCAAGTCGGTGAATACAACCGAATTAAGCCGGAATGACGACTTACAATTTACTATGCGCCTTACAGATAAGGAAGGAGATTTTACAACGTTTCTCGGCTACAGCAAAACTGTTGTTAACTGCCCGGCCGGGAACTTTGCTGACAGCAGCCTGTTGCAAATTCCTCAGAAATTCCTTGATGCACATTTGAATGAAGGGGATGTTGTCATTGATTTGAGCGATGTCATACTTAAAGGAGATAATGACTGCACAGTTGCGGGTGGTGGAGGCACTCCTCAAACCGATACTGCTGTATATAGTTTCTGGACAAAGGACAAGGCCGGAAATGTAAGTGACACTGTAAAGTCCGTGCCGATTATCATTCATCCTTAACTAAGCCGGTGATCAATTAAAATGGCTTCTTTTTTTCGGTTTTTTATTTACAGTAATTTATTCATTGCCATATGCGCCATTTTAATGGTAAATCAAACTTATGACCTTGTATTACATTTATCACCCGATAGATATTTACTGGGTTTTGTTTTCTCGGCTACCATTTGCAGCTATAGTTTTCACTGGTACCTGACTTCGCAATCGTTGGTAGAATCTCCAAGAATTGAATGGCTCAGGAAATACAGATTTTTTCATGTAATATTCTTTTTTATTGGCCTGGCAGGTTCGGGCATTTTATTTTTTTTTCTGTTTCCGCATTGGTACTGGCTTTTTTTATCAGCCCTCATCACATTTTTATATTCAGCCCCAAAAATTCCACATCCCTGGTTCAGGGCCTTGCGAAAGGTAGCAATCGGCAAAACGATCTTCCTTGCATTGGTGTGGATGTACGTTACTGCTATGCTTCCTGTAATTATTGCGGGTGGTCATTTTACAATTCCGATTATTCTGTATGTTATTAGCCGCTTTTTTTTCATTTATACCATTTGCATTATGTTCGATTTCAGAGACAGGGCCGATGACAAAGTAACCGGCATTCGGAGTATGGTTACATGGTTTAGTGAAAAAGGTGTTGACCGGCTATTTTTTGTGTCCTTATTGATTGCAGCCATTTGCACGATCCTTTTATTTCGCTATAATTTTTCGGTTCCCAGTATAATTGCGTTACTGATACCCTGCATCCTGTCAGCGGCTATTTATGATTATGCAAAAAAGAATCTTTCAGATTATTTATATTATTTCATTCTCGATGGATTGATGATGTTCTCAGCTTTGTTGATGCTTGTCTTTCGTATTTAAGTATTTTTGTGGTGAGACGTGAATCGTGAGACGTGAGTAATTTAGGCATTGACGGTGCACGTCTGACCTCTCATGGCATATAAAAAATAAAAAATGACAAAAATAAAAACTATCAAACCGAGGCAAAAGATCCTTACAGATGAATCCATGCAATTTCTTCGTAAGTATATAAATAATGCATCACCGGTTGGTTTTGAAACCTGGGGACAAAAACTCTGGCTTGAATACCTGAAACCATGGGTTGATGAATTTTATATCGATCCTTATGGAACTGCCGTGGGTATTGTAAATGCAAAACATAATTTTAAAGTAGTGATAGAAGCGCATGCCGATGAGATCAGCTGGTTTGTGAATTATATAACAGACCAGGGTTTAATTTATTTGAAACGCAATGGTGGGGTAGACCCGTCAATTTCACCGGGACAACGGGTATTGATACATGGAAAGAAAGGACCGGTGAAAGCGGTGTTTGGCTGGCCCGCTATACATACCAGGCATGGAGATGATAAAAAAGACCCGCAACCAAAAGTAGAAACTCTCTGGCTGGATTGCGGCGCCAGAAATAAAAAAGAAGTTGATCGTTTAGGGATTCATATTGGCGCTGTGGTTACTTACCAGGAAGGTTTTGATGAACTGGCAAATGATAACCTGATTGGCCGTGCATTTGACAATCGCATAGGCGGCTTTATGATCGCTGAAGTGGCAAGACTGCTAAAAAAGAATAATAAAAAATTGCCTTACGGTTTGTATATTGTAAATGCCGTACAGGAAGAAATTGGTTTACGCGGGGCCGAAATGATTGCAAGAAGAATCAAACCCAATATAGCAATCGTCACTGATGTTACCCATGATACGACTACGCCCATGATCAATAAAAATATTGAGGGTGATGTGAGCTGTGGCAAAGGGCCTTCATTATCGTATGCTCCTGCTGTGCATAACAAATTGCTGGCAGTAGTGGAAAAGATCGCAACTGATAAAAGAATTCCGGTGCAGTGGAGAGCACTAAGCCGCAGTACAGGAACCGACACTGATTCCTTTGCTTATTCAAATGACGGATGTCCATCCGTACTGATCTCGATTCCTTTGCGATACATGCACACCCCGGTAGAAATGATACACAGGGATGATGTTGAGAGCACAATTCGGCTCATGTATGAAACCTTGTTAAGTTTGACACCGAAGACAAATTTGAGTTACATGTGATCAGTTGTGAGTTATACCTCAGCTAACGACCGACTCATAGCTCTGAACTCGGGACTGGTAATCAATTTTCACCATCCTATTCGTTCTCCAAATTTTCCCAGGCCAAAGTATTTATTTAATTGAAGATTTAAACCAAACTGGTTATAGGCCGTATTATTCTGATAATAGGCCCTTGCATACCGGATCTGTATTTTATTGAACAATGCGCCTATTTCTACTGAAAATCCGTTTAAACCGTTGCCGGTTTTATCAATATTTAATTCCTGGCGACGAAGATAATTGTACCCAAGGGAAACTTCTAAATAGTTGCCAATATAAATCTGTGAGGCAATAACGAAATGCCTGAAAATCTTATCAAACGTAAATTTCTTTTGATTGTTAGTTGAACCAAAATTATTATCATTATTAAATGTAGTATCATTATAACGAATATCAAACTGGTGAAGATGATCTGCTGTGATTGAAAAGCCAAATGGCGCTTTTGCCAGTCTTTTTGATACCCCGGCTATCAAATCGAAAGGCAGATCCTCAGCATTATCATTATAATATTTTCTCAGTTGAAACCCCATGTTTCTTGCAAGAATTGACGCAGAAAATAAATTCACAGAATCATGAAATATTACACCTGCATCGATAGCTATTGCATTTGACCGGTACAGACCATAATTTGAATTGATAAATTTTATAGTAGCTCCATAATTCCATTTTTGCAAATAGCTGCGTGAAGCCGAGACCTGCATTACCCAGTCCGCAGGCCGTAATGAACCAAGAATATTTCCGCTTGCATCGGTTTCCTGGATGTCCCCATAAGTAAAATAGTGCACACCCCACAAAAAATTTGTATTCAATTTGGTACTATGATATGCGAGCGACAAATGATAAGTACTGATGCTGGCATAAAAGCTATTGAATACAGCATTCATCTGGGTGTGCATCGATGGAATCAGAAGTGCAGGATTGTAAAATGCCATGCCCACATCATTGGAAGTTTGAGAAACATTGACTCCTCCAAGCCCGGTAAGCTGTGGAGTGTTTGGTAAATTCAAAAAATTAAAAGCAGAGCTGCCACCAATTGTTTGACCCTTCACAAACAGTGAGCACAATAAGCCGGTGATGAAGATTTGCAACCGCACAGATCACGAATATGAGAAAAGTTTTGGAAAGGACGAAGACTTAGATGCCCGACAACATCAATTCTATTTACATTTTGTGAATTTACCCGTTGTTGATGAAAGAATCGGCTTCTTCCGCATCCTGTTTTGGATCCTGCAGGAACGTATTTAAAGCCGAAACTCCTCCATAAAAATAGAGGAGTTCCTTTTAACCCTTAAAACAACCAACATGAAAATTCTTACTAGGAATCACATCATAAAAAAAGCAATTTTGGTTGCCTCAGGGCAAATTTTTTTTTCAATCTCCCAGGGAAAGCTCCAGGACTTCCTTCATATTTTTTACAAAATGAAATTCGATGCCTTTTATAAAATCCGGGTTGATCTCTTCAATGTCTTTTTCATTCTGCCAGCAAAGGACAATTTCTTTCAGGCCTGCACGCTTGGCAGCAAGTATTTTTTCTTTAATGCCTCCCACCGGCAGCACCAGTCCGCGCAAGGTGATCTCGCCGGTCATTCCAAGATAGGGCTTTATCTTTCTACCGGTAACCGCAGAGGCAATAGCCGCCAGCATGGTAACACCTGCACTTGGGCCATCCTTGGGCACGGCACCTTCAGGAACGTGTATATGAATATTTTTCTTTTCAAAAATTTTTGAATCAATACCGTATTTTTTTGCATTGGATTGCAGATAGGTCAGTGCAGTGCTGGCACTTTCTTTCATCACATTTCCCAGGTTGCCGGTCAATCTTAACTCACCTTTACCATCGCTCAAACTGGTTTCAATAAACAAAATATCGCCACCGACATACGTATAGGCAAGACCTACCGCTACACCTGGCATATTTGCATTTTTATAGAGATCATAGGAAAAACGGGGTTTGCCAAGAACCTTTTCAACATCTTTTGCTGTTATAGAGCTGATCAATTTTTCATTCATTGCAAATTCCTTTGCCTGGTATCTCATAATAGCAGCTAAATGACGATCAAGCTCCCGCACACCACTTTCTCTTGTATAGTCATGGATTATTTTTTTAAGTGTCTCATCACCGATCCTGAAGTCCATGTTTTTTAAACCATGCAATTCTTTTTGCTTGGGAACAAGATGGCGCCGGGCAATCTCAATTTTTTCTTCCACTGCATATCCGCCGAGTTCAATAACCTCCAAACGATCGCGCAAAGCCGGCTGAATATTTTGAATATTATTTGCAGTAGCAATGAACAACACCTTGCTCAGATCATATTCGAGCTCAAGATAATTATCATAAAAGCTATTATTTTGTTCAGGGTCAAGAACCTCAAGTAAGGCCGAAGAGGGATCGCCGCGGAAATCATTTCCCACTTTATCGATCTCATCCAATATCATGACAGGGTTTGATGATTTCACTTTGCGGATCGATTGAAGAATCCTTCCGGGCATGGCACCAATATAAGTTTTGCGATGACCGCGTATCTCACTTTCATCATGCAAACCACCCAAACTTAACCGAACATATTTACGCCCGATCGCATTGGCAATGCTTCGGCCTAATGATGTTTTACCGATCCCCGGCGGACCAACGAAGCAAAGAATCGGACTTTTCATATCGCCTTTCAATTTCAGTACAGCCAGGTACTCGAGAATTCTTTCTTTGATCTTATCCATTCCATAATGATCGTCATCCAGTATTTTTTTTGATCTCCTGAGATCATAGTGATCGTCGGTATATGCTTCCCAGGGCAGATCAAGCATCAGGTCAAGATGATTGTACACTACCGAATAATCAGGAGTGCTGGGATGCATTCTTTCCAGTTTCTCGATTCCTTTTTTGAACATTTCTTTTGCAGTTTCAGGCCATTTTTTGGCATCGGCTTTTTTCTGCATCTCTTTTACTTCCCTGTCATTTGTATCGCCGCCTAATTCTTCTTTGATACTTTTTAATTGCTGCTGAAGAAAATATTCTCTTTGTTGTTTATCGATTTCTGTTTTTGTTTTATTGGTTACTTTGTTTTTCAGTTCAGCAAACTGTAATTCTTTTTGGAGCAATTTCATCAGCAGGTCTGCTCTCTCGCGAATATTATTCAGTTCAAGCAATTTTTGTTTGTCTTTAATATCAGTATTTAAATTGCCGGAGACAAAATGTATAAGAAAAGATGCGCTTTCAATATTGCGCAGAATGATTGCGGCTTCAGAAGGGATATTTGGTGAAAGCTGGATAATTTCTGCTGCCAGTTCTTTTATGTTGGCAACATAGGCTTCAAAATCCGGGTCTTTGGGAGATTCTTCATCGATCAATGACCTGATGCTTGCACGGAAATAAGGGTCTTCACTGTTTATATTTTCAATGCAAAACCTGGTTTTGCCCTGTATGATGACTGTAGTACCACCGTCGGGCATTTTGATCAGCTTAACAATCTTTGCAATGGTGCCAACGTCTTCCAGATCTTTTTTTTCAGGATCTTCTATATTACTGTCTTTTTGTGCGATCACACCAATCAATTTGTCACCCTTATAGGCATCGTTTACAGCCTTAATACTTTTGTCTCTTCCAACAGTTATGGGTAAAACCACACCCGGAAAAAGTACTGTATTTCGAAGAGGCAACAAGGAAATTTCAGCAGGAACCTCAATTCCGTCCATACTTTCACTATCACCATCATTCAAAGGGATGATCGGAATAAAATCCATTTCATCTTCACTCTTTTGGAAAAAATTTTCAAAACTCATTTAATTCTTCTTTAGACAATATGACATCCCTAAGGCGGGAAGCGCTAAAAATACGACAGGAAGGTATATTAGTCAAGTATTATGCCTAACCTGATCATCTGAATTTAGAAACCTGTTTTTAGATTCATGAAAATCATTCTTTTCTACAGATGAATGAAAAAAAAATCCCGCCGGTTGGCGGGACCAATTCATGAGGTATTTGAACTTTAAAGGGCTATTCCAACGGATAATTGTATCACCTGATTTTTCCATTTATCCTGGTTATCGATATCGTTAATATTGTTCAGGCCGATCAAATAACGGCCGGTAATTCTTAATTGCGCCAATTTAATTTGTGCGCCGGCAACCATTGAAAAGTCTCCGTTCTTAAAAGCATTACCACCATTTTGCAGAAAACTTTTATCCTGGTTCATTAAAACGCCAAACTGCGGGCCGGCCTGGATATGAATAGGGCCAATCAATTTATAGTCGAGCAAAAGGGGGATCGTAAGATAATTCAGCTTTACCTTGCTTTGATTGGAAGCAATTACATTTTCATAGATTGATTTGTAATTACTGTCTAAGGTCGAAGAATACTGGTTAAACAAAACTTCGGGCTCAAAAGAGAATTTTTTACCCAAACCAATTTCAGCAAAACCTCCAAGATTATATCCGTACCTGAATTCCTGTTGGAATGATTTGCCGTCTACTTTGGTGATATTTGCACCGGCTTTAAAGCCAAGATGAAATTGCGCCATCATCAATTGCGAAATAAGTAGAGCGACGGCAAGGCTAAGAAATTTTGTTTTCATATTTATTTTTTTGGTTCACAAAATTTGACCAACTATAATGCCAAAGGAAATTTGTTGTAGTTAAAATCCATTAACTGATTTTTTCATTTCTAAATAAATAAACTTCAAACAATCAGACTTTATTGTATCGTATTCTGTGAAGGTTTTGCAAAACTGATAATTACCGGCTCAAAAAATAAATCCACCGCTTACAGAAACCAAACCGGTGAATTGCTTTTCTGTCGCAGGAAAATAATAATCCAGTATCAGTTGCGGCTGGATGTAAAATTTACCAATTGAGTATTCAGTTTTCAAATAGAAGGTAAGATCAAGAGGCTGGAAGTATAACTTATTGTCGAGATATACATTTTCGCTATTGTATAAAACATTTGCTCCGGAACGCTGTACCGTTGCATAGGTGTTGGAGGTTTGATTGAACCCGAATTTCTGTGACCCGCTTGTAAAGGTCAACTGGGGTGCGACACGAATATGATCATTGTAGGTAAATACATCCAGCCAGTAAAAATCATGGCGTATTGAAGCAACAACAGAAAGGTCGTTTACGGATTCCTTTGAATTGATCCTTGTAAAACCGGTACGTCTCAATTCCAATGATGTAATATAGTCCGCCCTGTCCTGGTAATCAGAACGGCTTCCCCATCCATAGCTAACTGCCACCATCGGCTTAAACCACCATTTCCGAACGTTAAAATAAGCATATAATTCATTCTCCAGGGGAGATGTATAAAAAAGCAACGAATCTCTTGTGACATATCTTGTGTAAGAAATTCCCGTTGCAAAATTTTTATTTTGCAGATAATCATAAGAAGGACTGATGGCCAACTGGTAAAATCTGAAAGTATTTTGATCATTTACAAAAGATCCAATGCCTGTTATGCCCAATCCATTTTTATTATAGTATCCCAGGGCCGGTGTAAAGGTGGTTTCACGTAGGGGTTCGAGAAAGACATCGTTCTTACTCTTGTAATCATAATAACCTTTTTGGACAGAAAATGATGTTAAAATATAGCTGTGGGGTGCTAAAATGGAATCCAAAAATTCTTCCAGTTCATCGAATGATACATCACCATAGTTGATGGATGTGTCGATTACAGGCGGCTCCGTTTTTTTTAATGAAGTGTCCTTAGGGTTCACTTGTGCAAATACAGTAATCCCTCCCAGGTAAAAAACCAGTATTAAACTCCATTTCTTGAACATTCTGCAGTTGAATTATGGCAACACAAGATACCGGATGGCGACAATTTTTGACCTGTAAATTGAAAGTAAGTTTAATTAATGATGTCGCGGTTTTGCCTAAAACGAATTGAAACTCAATTTTATTGAGCTGCATTAAAAAACATCAGACTAATTCTATAACGGTAATTTCAGGAAGAATCCCGACTCTGCCGGGATAGCCAATGAATCCATAGCCACGGTTTACATATAACTTTTGTTTTGCATCTTCATACAGACCTGCCCATTCTTTATAAACATATTGAACCGGGCTCCATTTAAAGCCGGGAATCTCCACTCCAAACTGCATTCCATGAGTATGCCCGGCCAGCGTGAGATCAATATCCCTGTACATAGTTTTCACCTGGGCATCCCAATGTGAAGGATCATGACTCATTAATATTTTGAAAGGATATTCCTCACTTCCTGTATATGCTTTTTTCAGATCTCCATATTTCGGAAATCTTACTTTTGAGCTCCAGTTTTGCACCCCCAACAAAGCGATCTTATCACCATTTCTTTCTAAAACTACATGTTCATCCAATAATAATTTCCAACCGAGCTGAGCTTGTATTTTTTTTAACTTCTCAAGATTCGCCTTTTGCAGTGGGGTCCACAAATGTTTTCCTGCTTCATTTTCTTTTCTCCTGTGTTCTTCATTTTTATCAGGCCATGTAACATAATCGCCATAGTCGTGATTGCCTAAAATAGAATAAACACCCATCGGTGCATTTATCCTGTTAAAAACACCCATGTAATTATTCATTTCATCAGCAAGGTCATTGATCAAATCGCCGGTAAATAAGATAAGATCCGCGTTTTCTTTCAAAACCATATCAACACCTCTCATCACTGCCTGTTTATTGGTAAAGCTCCCTGAATGGATATCTGATATCTGGACAATTTTCAATCCTTTAAAACCCGCCGGTAAATTGTCAAAGGCCATTTGTAACCGATGGATCCTGTAGCGGTATTTATTACTAAAGCCATAAATAAGAGAAGTAAATAATCCACCACCTACAATCGTTCCGGCCCAACTAAGAAAAATAGAGCGGGAAATTTTTACTCCCTGCTCCATGGTTTCGCCTTTTGTATTTGAAAAAAATACTTTTCCTACCACCCACTGGATTCCCCTTCGCAGATCATCTACAAGGAAAAAGACAGATGCAATTATTTTTGAAAAGAACAAACCTGCAATGATCGCAAAAAAAGTATTTCGTAGTAAACGATGTTGTTGTACAAACTGTAAATAAGGTAAAATGACCAGGATGGTTATGGCAAGACCGGAAATGACCCAATAGGAAATATGAACGATCAATTTTGTTTTCGAACCCGCAGATTGAGTAAGAACTTTTACAGACTGGAACACATAAAAATCCAGGAGAACCATAAAACCGATCAGTATCCACCAGAAAGGAGAGTTGCGCATTTCGAAGCAAGATTATGAAGAATCAGACGATTGAAAAAACAATATATTCTAAAAATTGTAACAAGAAAGTCTAAACAGGTTGACGTTAATAACCTTTACGATCATTGCCCCTTTGAAATCTTATTTTTGTTATCCTGAAAATAAGAAGCTTATGAAATTTACTTATTATGGTCATTCCTGTTTTTCAGTTGAAGTAAAAAATAAAAAGCTACTTTTCGATCCGTTCATTACACCAAATGAATTGGCAAAGGATATAAATATTGCTGATATTGAAGCGGATTATATCCTGCAATCGCATGGTCATGCGGATCATATTGCTGATTGTATTGCCATTGCCCAGGCCACAAATGCCAAAGTTGTTTGCAGTTGGGAGATCCATGAATGGCTTAACAAAAAAAGAGTTACTAACACTCATCCAATGAATACAGGGGGCAGCTGGAATTTTGGAGAGTTTAAAGTTAAATGCACGGCAGCACAACACAGTAGTGGTCTGCCCGATGGAAGTTATGGTGGCAACCCTTTGGGTTTTATTGTTTACACAGATGAAGGCAATTTTTATTACAGTGGTGATACGGCATTGACGCTCGATATGCAACTTATTCCACAATGGGCAAAACTAAATTTTGCGGTATTGCCTGTAGGTGACAATTTTACAATGGGTTATGAAGATGCGGCGAAGGCTGCAAAAATGATCGGTTGCAAGAATATTATCGGTGTTCATTTTGATACATTCGGGTTTATCAAAATTGACCATGAAAGGGCAATGAAGACATTTAATGATGAGGGAATACAGTTGCAATTGCTGAAAATTGGTGAAACGATAAACCCCCTGTCTGCGTAGCGCTTGCGCTTAAGCTTCAGCGTCGGGGCAAAGGGAGACTTAGACCGGTGTTTCGCTTCTTTTGATAAAATTTTGACTTAAATGAAGAGATTTTGCTGATAGAACCTGGAGTGTTTTTATTTATTTACTCTGATGACAAGCCTGGAAAACAAAGAAGTCATAACAAACTTTTCTAAAAAATAAAATGAATAATTCAAATAGAGATTTTCAAACTCCAGCTTTAGGGGTTGGGGTTGCAAGAGTAATTGGAGTTGCTAATCAAAAAGGCGGAGTAGGGAAGACCACAACGGCTATAAACCTGGCTGCGAGCCTGGCCGTGCTTGAATTTAAAACACTGCTGGTTGATGCTGATCCGCAGGCCAATAGCACCACGGGCGTGGGCTTTGATCTGCACAACATAATGCAAAGCTTATATGACTGCATGGTGAATGAAGCCAGTGCAAGGGATGTAATCTTAAAAACAGAAATCCCGAATCTTGATCTCATTCCTTCGCACATTGACCTGGTAGGGGCCGAAATTGAAATGATCAATTATCCTAACCGTGAAACGGTATTGAAAAATATTATTGAGCCGGTGCGTAATGACTATGATTTCATTATTATTGACTGTTCGCCATCACTGGGTTTGATAACAGTGAATGCATTAACGGCCGCTGACTCCGTGATTGTGCCGGTGCAATGTGAATTTTTTGCTTTGGAAGGATTGGGCAAATTGTTGAATACGATCAAAATTGTACAAAGCCGCTTAAATACTTCGTTGGAAATTGAAGGTATATTGATGACAATGTATGACGGACGCCTGCGCTTGTGTAACCAGGTTGTAAGTGAAGTACGCCGGCATTTTGACGATATTGTATTTAGCACCATTGTGCATCGCAATTCAAAATTAAGTGAAGCACCCAGTGTTGGCAAGCCTGTTATTTTATATGACGGCAACAGCAAAGGCTCTGTAAACTATCTGAACCTTGCCAAGGAAATTCTTCAGAAAAATGACATGACGAAGATCAGGCAGGAGGAAAGGATATTAGAGCTGTGAACTTAAGAGTGGCCAGTTCAGAGTCGGGAGTTCTGAGACAATATTCATAAACTTATTTTTCTTAATGGGTGATTATAAAGATTTAATTGTTTTTCAAAAGGCATATGCCTTAGCAATGGATGTTTTTGAAGAATGAAAAAGATTTCCTCCTGAAGAGAAATTTAGCCTTACAGATCAAATTAGAAGATCATCCAGGTCAGTTTGTGCTAATCTTGCAGAAGCTTATCGAAAAAGAAAATAGTAGGCCCATTTTATTTCTAAATTGTCTGATTCAGAAAAAGAGAATACTGAAACAAAGGGGTGGCCTGATTTCTCAAAGGATTGTAAATATTTGAGCAGCGGGAAATACAGCGATTTTATATTCAGAAATACTGAAGTAGGCAAATTTATATAAAAATCAAAGTGACTATGAACTCCAGACTCATAACTTTGGACTCATGAATTCTCCCAAACAAAATAGAGATGCGCTCGGAAAAGGAATCCGTTCCTTATTGCAAAGTATTGATGAAGATCTGAAAACAAGCAGCGGCCATTTAAAGAATACCGTTGTTGAAACTGTGACCAGTGTAAATCGTATACCGATCAGTGAAATTGAGGCCAATCCCAAACAACCCCGTCATGATTTTGATGAACAATCTTTACAGGAGTTAGCCGCCTCAGTTAAAAGGCATGATATTATTCAGCCCGTAACAGTTTCGAAACTGCCATCAGGAAAATATCGTTTGATAGCCGGTGAGCGTCGTCTGCGTGCAGCCAGGATAGCAGGTTTGAAAGATGTTCCCGCATATGTCCGGCACGCAAATGATCAGCAATTACTGGAGCTGGCTTTGCTTGAAAATTTACAACGTGAAGATCTGAACGCCATTGAAATTTCTTTGAGCTACAAACGACTGATGGATGAATTAAGTCTTACTCAGGAGCAGGTAGCAGAAAACATGGGAAAAGACAGGAGCACCGTAACCAATTATATTCGTCTATTAAAATTGCCGCCGGTTATCCAGGTTGCTGTTCGCAGTGGTGAGTTGAGTATGGGACATGCAAGAGCCCTGATCAATGTGGATACTGTTGACAGACAAATTTTCATTTTCAATGAAATAAAAAATAAGGGTCTTTCTGTTCGACAAACCGAAGCATTCGTGCGCAACTTGTATAAACAAAGCGGAGGTGTTAAAAAAACAGCAAAAAGCTCGATGCCGCATGGTTTCCAGAAAATTGAAGATAAATTAGCATCGCATTTCAGTACACGTGTAAAACTCAAACATAGCCGCAATGGAGGCGGGCAGATCAATATTGAATATTATTCCCTGGATGAACTCAATAAAATTCTCAGTCAAATGGATATTTCGGTCGACTAAAGCATGTCCAAAATTTTTCATGAAAAAAAGATCTATTCCTGTTGCAATTTTTTTCTTTTCCTTTTTTTTCTCAACCTTTTTACAGGCTCAGCAGGTTGATACGCTCAGGCGTAAGGATTCCATTCCTGCGGCAAAAGTTGATTCATTGATCAAATTACAGCATAGTCCAAGAAAAGCAGCTATTCGTTCTGCTATCATTCCCGGTTGGGGACAGGCATACAATAAAAAGTACTGGAAAATTCCAATCGTTTATGCCGCCCTGGGAGTTACCGGTTATATTTTTGTTGATAACATAAAAACGTATACTGACCTGAGGTTTTCTTATTTAGCAAAGTATAAAGCGTCTTTGCCTGTTCCTGACTCTACCGATTATTTTAAAATAAAACCGAACTACTTACCCCTTAGTCTCGAATCCTTGAGACAATATCGCAATCAATACAGGCAGTATATCGATTATTCAGTAGTATTCTTTGTGATATTCTGGGGATTGAATGTTGTAGATGCTGTTGTGGATGCGCATTTGAAAGCATTTGACATCAGCCCTGATCTCAGCATGAAGATCAGGCCTGCTTATAATCCTTTATCCAATACAGGTGGGCTTAGCCTTGTTTTTAACTTCAGACACTGACATTTGGCTAATAATTTCATGAGCTTATCTTCATGAATACTTTAGTCCCTGCCACCCGGGATTGCGTCAGGCTCTTCATCATTGTTGTCCCTGGTCAGATTGAATAACTCCCATAAGTTTTATCTATTCACTTTTATTTTTTATCTGAAAACTATCATCTGTCAACCCAGTCTGCCGGCTGGCAGGCATCCGCTATCATCTCATACTTGCATTACATTTGCAGAAATTGATCGTATGAAAATTGCTCTCGTTGGGTATGGCAAAATGGGGAAGGCCATTGAAGAAATCGCTGTTCAGCGCGGACATGAGATCGTTTTAAAAATTGATGAATACAATCTCGCTGATTTCAATAAAGAAAATATCAGTAAAGCAAATGTTGTCATAGAATTTACGGGACCTCATAGCGCATTCGAGAATGTCAAAAAAGCTCTTGAGTTTGACATACCCCTTGTTTGCGGTTCTACCGGTTGGCTTGAAAAGGTGGAAGAAATAAAAAAACTCTGCCATGAAAGAAAAGGGAGTTTCATTTACGCCAGTAATTTTAGTGTGGGAGTAAATATTTTCTTCGAGGTCAATAGAAGGCTGGCATCAGTAATAGCTCCCCACAAAGAGTATGAAGTGCAGGTAACGGAAATTCATCACACGGCAAAGAAGGATGCGCCAAGCGGAACAGCGATCACAATTGCAGAACAAATCCTGGAAAACATAAAAAGAAAAAAAGGCTGGGTAAATCACATCAGTGATGATCCGGGAGAGTTGGAAATTATCAGTGAACGAATGGATCCTGCACCCGGCACTCACAAAGTAAAATATTCATCGGCCATTGATGATATCGAGATCATTCATACCGCACACAGCCGGCAGGGGTTCGCCCTCGGAGCCCTGTTGGCTGCAGAATACATAAAAGACAAAAAAGGGATTTTCAGCATGAAGGATGTGTTGAACTTATAAATTGCGCGGCAGCAAGTATTGATTTTAAATTTTTTTAATGAAAAAAATAACTTCTATAACCGTAATATCGTCTCTATTGGTTCTTACGTTTTATTGTTGTACCGATCGCCCAATCAAAAAATCGCGTAAGCAACCAATCAATTCAGAACAAGACATTTTGCCCGACAGCCTGTTTGCTTTTCAAAATATTAAGAATTCGTTGGTGATAAATCATTTTCAGTGGGACACGAATGGCAATTGTTATTACCAAGATCCAACAAAGAAAATAGGATTGATTCAGCTTGACTCTTCTCAAAAGAGAAGATATATTTCTTCAATGCCTGGTTTTGCTCCGGATTGGATCATGAATGACTGGCAAGTGTGTTTCGTTTCAAAACAAGATAAAATAGGT
>JBIOGV010000061.1:0-15366 GCA_044448365.1 Chitinophagales bacterium | reverse complement strand
TGGTGTAGCTGCTTCAAAGAAGAAATCTGCTGATGGCGATGACGATGATGATGACGTGGAAGATGAAGTAGATGATTGGGATAAGGTAGAGGAAGAAGAAAATTGGGATCCGGATTTTGAAGAATTTGATGTTCCCAAATCGAAAGCCAAGAAAACTCCCGGAAAAAAAGCAGCGGACGACGATGATGATTTTAAAATGGATGATGAATTTAAGGACATGGATCTTTTCAATGAAAGCGGCTTCGATGATGATGAAGAAGATTTCTAATTTTTCTTTTTATAAAACTTGAAACAGGCAACCAGTACCAACTGCATTTTTCCTGTTACTGATTTTACGCAGGTGAAAAACAAGGTGCTGAACTGGGCAAACCAGTTTAGCACTTTTTGTTTTTTGGATAATCATCAATATACACTTGAACCTCATTCGGCAGAATGCCTGGTAGCTGCCGGCAGGGCTGATTTTATACAAGCCAATGCTGGTATGGCTCTGAATCAATTGCAGAAATTTACAAGGTCAGGTAAAAGATGGCTGTTCGGCCATTTGGGATATGATCTGAAAAATGAGATTGAAAATGTACATTCTGCCCACCCGGATCTTGTTCAATTCCCCGATCTTTTTTTCTTTCAGCCGGAAATAGTGATACGATTTGACAAAGATGAGATGATCATTGAAAGTGAAACAGACGATGTAGAAGAAATATTTCATAAGATCATATCTTCAGAACATCCTGATTACATTGAATCGGAAAAAATAATCATTCAAAGCAGAATTGACAAAGATGAATATATTTCAATCATTCAAAAACTAAGAGAACATATCCTGCGGGGAGATTGTTACGAAATAAATTTTTGCCAGGAGTTCTTTGCTGAAAATACAGTGGTTGACCCCTTAAAGCTTTTTAAGAAATTATCAGCAGTCTCGCCCAACCCGTTCTCCGGATTTTATAAGCTCAACGATAAATATTTGCTTTGTGCAAGCCCGGAACGGTTTTTAAAAAAACAGGAAAATAAAATTTTATCGCAGCCAATAAAAGGAACTTCAAAAAGAATGTTGGACAAACACAGGGATGCTGAAAGTAAAATGGAGTTATTCAGGAGCTCAAAAGACCGTTCAGAAAATGTAATGATCGTTGATCTTGTTCGGAACGATCTTTCAAAAATTTGTAGGGAAGGGACAATAAAGGTGGATGAGCTGTATGGAGTGTATTCCTTCCCCCAGGTCCATCAAATGATCTCTACTGTAAGCGGCGAACTCAGAAATGATGTTTGTTTTTCAGAAATAATCAGGTCAACCTTTCCGATGGGTTCCATGACAGGTGCACCAAAGAAAAAGGTACTTGAACTGATCGAACAATATGAAAAAACAAAACGTGGAATTTTTTCGGGTGCACTTGGGTATATTGACCCCGAAGGCGATTTTGATTTTAATGTTGTGATACGAAGTATCATGTACAATGCCGGTAATAAATATCTTTCTTTTCAAACCGGCTCTGGTATTACATTTTATAGTGAAGCTGAAAAAGAATGGGAGGAATGTTCATTAAAGGCTAAAGCGATCAGGGAGGTTTTAGAAAGTTAAGCAGGTAGATGAACAATACGATGAGAAGCGTTTCCGTGCCCGGATCTGCAGTAATCAGGTAGTGTATAAAAATTATTTGTTAGAATCACTGACGGGGGCCAGTAATAATTTCATTGACTCCTCCAGTATCTGGTATTTTTTTGCATTAAAAATATCCATTTTATCTGCAGGCAGCCGAAGTTCAAATGTTCCATTCAAGCCAATTTGCTTATCAAAATCGGGATTATAACGGTTAAAACCTGCGATATCTATCAGTATATTTTTGCTAATGATAAGGGACTTGTATTTGCCGGTTATCGTTTCGGTTATTGAATGATTCAACTCTTCATCGGTCAAATTATTTTTAGCCGGGCTAAGAACAATATCTTTTGCTTCTTCCTTTGTGACGGTAGTTATGCCGCCATTGCCTTCCATAATATAATGTGTAGCAATAAATTTTTTAACGTGATTGCGGCTTTCTTCAGGCAAGTAGTATTGAAGATCCCAGAAATTGTGGCTCCCACTTTTCCTGATAGCATAATTTACATTACCGGCTCCACCATTGTATGCTGCAATTACGAGCAACCAGTCACCATAAATTGAAAAAAGATCTGAAAGATACCGGGCAGCTGCATGAGTGCTTTTATAATAATCCGTTCGTTCGTCAACATAACTGCCTATCTTAAGCCCCATTTTTCTGGCGGTACCCGGCATAAATTGCCAGGGGCCTACCGCGCCAGCCCATGACAAAGCATTCGATTTAAGATTTGATTCGATCAGGGCAAGATATTTTAATTCACCGGGAAGCCCGTGTGCATTGAGAATTTCCTCTATCAAATCAAAATATGGTCTTCCCCAATCTTTCATTTGCTCCAATTGACTGGTATGCTTTTCCATATAATCCTGCACAAAACTGATGGCCATTGGGTTTAGTTGAACGGAATAATTGCCCGCTTTTTCAGAGTTGTTAATAAACAAATCTTTAAAAGCTCTTCTCGGGTCGTTTAATACCGTTTCATTTTTAACAGAATCATTGAGAATGGTCGTATCTGGGGTTACAAATAAAAATACAGAGGTTTGCAGCGGATCAGCAGCTTTCAAAAAGAAAAAAAGCAAATTTAAGAGTATAGATAAAAGTAATTTTTTTACTAACCTCATTACAAAATTATTTATTAAGAGTTTCATTTTCCGGGCTACCTTCTGTTGCAATGCTCCCTGCCTTTTGTCAGACAGGCATTCAACTGTAATAAACCAGACAAAACAGTCTTCATATTTTCCGGGGGTATGGCTGCTGCATTAACTGCTGAGAAACCTTTAGTAAAGATACTTCATTAAAATTTTTGGTCATCACCTGCAGGCCAAAAGGCATGCCAATACTGTGCTTATAAAGAGGGAGTGAGATAGCAGGACAACCTACCAGGTTTGCCATTACAGTAAAAATATCAGCAAGGTACATGGCAATCGGGTCCTTCATTTTTTCACCGATCTTAAATGCAGGGGTAGGGGAGTCAGGCATTAAAATAAAATCATAGTTTGAGAAGATCTCTTTTGTCTTTTTTACAAGCAAATGTCTTACCTGCTGAGCTTTTGTGAAATAAGCGTCATAGTAACCTGCACTTAAAACAAATGTTCCAAGCATAATCCTGCGCTTTACTTCTTTACCGAAACCCTCTGAGCGATTGAGTTTGTAAAATTCTGTCAGATCGGAAATGGTTTCTTTTGTTCTGTAACCATACCTGACTCCATCATATCGTGAAAGGTTAGAAGATGCTTCTGCAGTTGTTAGAACATAATAAGCCGGAACGATGTAATCAAGATATCC
Source organism: Chitinophagales bacterium (assembly GCA_044448365.1). Taxonomy (GTDB): domain Bacteria; phylum Bacteroidota; class Bacteroidia; order Chitinophagales; family Chitinophagaceae; genus VBAU01. The sequence goes on along the minus strand of JBIOGV010000061.1, from coordinate 11,986 downwards.
GAATTCAACCGGCTCTGCACTATGACCATTTTTGATTAACTGTTCAATTGTTTTTTTAATTGCGCCGGCTATTTCCTTATCAAGACTGGCATGGTCCAGTGATTCGACAAAATAAGCAAAACGATATTTTTTATTTTGATCTGTTGAGAAAGAAGAGCTATAATCATTGACTTTTTTTTGTGAAACGGTAGCATCATACTCATCGGGCCCGGCAATTACATCAAGGACTTTTGCCACATCCGCAATATTGTTTCCAAAGATCCCTATCTGGTCAAATGATGATGCATAAGCGATCAAACCATAACGGGATATTCTTCCATAGCCTGGCTTTAATCCAACAATACCACAAAAGTCTGCCGGTTGACGAACCGAACCACCTGTATCGCTACCCAGTGAGATCATACAAAGACCTGCCTGCACTGCTACAGCTGAACCACCTGAAGAACCCCCGGGAACTCTTGTTTCATCCAGTGCGTTCAGCACTTTACCATATGCAGAATTTTCATTGGTTGAACCCATGGCAAATTCATCGCAATTACAATTACCAATGATAATGGCCTCTTGGCGCAACAATCTTTCAGTAGCTGTAGCAGAATATATCGACGTGAATTTGTTCAGAATTTTTGACCCCGCAGTAAGGCGATGGTCTTTATAGGCGATAATATCTTTCAAACCAATAACCACACCGTGCAATAAACCGATCGTTTCTCCCGCATTTCTTTTTTGATCAAGCTGTTCAGCCTTTTTTAAAGCTTCATCGGCATATACTTCAATAAATGCATTTAAATGTTCCGATGTGTTGATTTGTTGAAGAAAATGTTCAACTGCTTGTTTACAGCTTACTTCTTTTTTCTTTAATTGGGCGTGATATTGCTCAATGGAAGAGAATTGAAACAAAAGCGGCAGCTTTTAAGTATACCGTGATTAAGGTTGAGAAGTTGTGCTCGTGCTTGTATTGGGATCCTTCTTTATATCGTTCACATTATTCTCTATTTCCTGCTTCACATTATTTTTTGCGTCATTGAATTCGCGAACTCCGCGTCCTAAACCTCTCATTAACTCAGGAATTTTGCGACCTCCAAACAATAGTAAAACGATCACAAGAATTATTATGATTTCCTGTGTACCCAGCACACCTAATAGATTAGTTTGTATCATAGATTTAAGAATTAGAGATCAAAGATAATAAGGACTTCAGGAACAATTCAGGAATAATCTGTTATTAACCAAATTACAACGATGAAAAGGTAATCTTACTGGCAATTTAAGCATTTTCCGTAGTGGTGTCTTCAATTGCAAGGCGTTTTTCTTTAATTCTTGCACTTTTACCACTCCGGCTGCGCTGATAATAGAGCTTAGAGCGACGAATACGGCCTGTCTTATTCAAAACAATTGATTCAATATTTGGAGAGAAAAACGGAAACAATCGTTCTACTCCAACACCATCGCTGATCTTACGAACAGTAAAAGTAGCTGTAGCACCCGTTCCCTGGCGTTTAATAACATCACCTTTAAAAGATTGAATTCTTTCTTTGTTGCCCTCAATGATCTTATAGTTTACTGTAATATTATCACCGGGCTTAAAATCCGGAAAATCCTTTTTGCCGGTCAATTGCTCGTGCACATATGCTATAGCGTTCATAATTGTAAATTTAAACGGGTCGCAAAGATAAAGTGAAATTTCGAATTATTGATTCTGAATTTTGAATTGTTTAGTCGTTGATTTTAATCTCCAATTCGAAATTCAAAACCCGCAATCCTTTTACCTGGCCACGTTTACAGCTCTTTTTTCCCTGATCACAGTTACTTTGATCTGTCCTGGAAAGGTCATTTCATTTTGAATTTTTTGGGCTATATCAAAAGACAAACGGTCAGAATCCGAATCGGTTACTTTATCAGCTTCAACAATGACTCTTAATTCCCGCCCGGCCTGGATAGCATAAGCTTTTTCAACACCAGGATAAGCAAGGGCAAGATTCTCCAGATCTTTAATGCGCTGGAGATATTGCTGCATGATTTCTCTTCGGGCACCGGGCCTGGCACCACTAATGGCATCACAAGCCTGTACAATCGGCGAGATTACATATTGCATTTCCATTTCATCATGATGAGCTCCAATAGCATTGATAACAGCAGGATTTTCACCATATTTTTCGGCCAGCTTTGCGCCTAAAAGTGCATGGCTTAACTCGGTTTCTTCATCGGGGACTTTTCCAATATCGTGCAATAACCCGGCACGCTTAGCCAGTTTCGGATTCATGCCCAATTCCGCCGCCATCACACCACAAAGATTGGCTACTTCCCTGCTATGCATTAAAAGATTTTGTCCGTATGAAGAGCGAAACCGCATCTTGCCCACAATTCGAACCAGGTCTTTGTGTAAGCCATGAATACCTAATTCAATCACAGTTCTTTCCCCGATCTCAGCAATTTGTTCTTCCAGTTGTTTGCGTGTTTTGTCAACGATTTCTTCAATTCTTGCCGGGTGGATGCGGCCATCAGTTACAAGTTTCTGTAAGCTTAACCGGGCAATTTCACGACGCAAAGGATCGAAAGAAGAAAGAATAATGGCTTCGGGGGTATCATCCACGATAAGATCAACTCCGGTGGCAGCTTCGATAGCGCGGATATTACGTCCCTCCCGGCCAATGATCTGGCCTTTTACTTCATCACTCTCCAGGTTAAAAACAGTGATGGCATTTTCAATAGCCTGTTCTGCTGCAGTACGCTGGATGGTTTGAATGATGATCTTACGGGCCTCTTTATTTGCTTTAAGCTTTGCATCATCAATAATTTCCTGTTGTATGCCAAGGGCCTGAGTCTGCGCTTCATGCTTCAGGCTTTCAATCAATTGAGTTTTGGCCTCTTCAGCACTGAGTGCAGCAATTTTTTCAAGGCGGCGAATATGTTCTTCCTGGTGTTTTTCAAGTTCGGTACGCTTGAAGTTTACTAATTCTATCTGGCGATTAAGATTTTCTTTGATGGCCTCGTTTTCCTTGAATTGTTTATCGAGATTATTTTCCTTTTGATTGATACTTTGTTCCTTTTGCCGGATACGATTTTCCCCCTCACTGATTTTTCTGTTTCGGTCCAGTACTTCTTTATCATGTTCAGCCTTCATGTGCACAAACTTTTCCTTAGCCTCCAATTCTTTTTCTTTTCGAATGGTTTCGGCTCTTATTTCTGCCTCTTTTAACAGGGCTTGAGATTGGATTTCGGTTTCTTCAATTTGTTTACGGGTATTTTTTGCAAAAATGAATTTCCCCGCTATGATTCCAATGATGAGTGCAGATACACCAAGTATAATGTATATAATGTTTGGGTCCATGAATCGGTTTTTTAAGTTGTTCCAAAATGCTATTTTTTTCGTTCCCTCTCATAGTCTAAGCCATTAGTCGCTGAAGGCGAAATAGCTATCTGGCGAAGATACAAAACGGAGTTGATTGAAGGAATCAGGTTTATGAATTCGGGCCCGGGTTAATGGTAAAAGCCGTTATATCGGGTTGAATAAGCTTAATTAATGGTCGTTTAGATGGGCCTCCAGTAACCTTTCTATTGTTTCCAGTTGACCGGTAATGGTATCCTTTTCCAATTGTTGGGTGGTAGCTGCGTTTTGTTCGGTAGCAAACCAAATTAATACCATAGCTACATAATCCTGCATATCCTTTCCGGCAAATTGGGTCTTATATTCAAGGATCTTTTCGCTGATCGTTTTTGCGGTTTTTCTCAGCACTTCCTCATCTTTTGGATGGATCCGCAGCCGGTAAGTTCGGTCTGCAATAAGAACATTTACAGGAATTAGTTCACTCATAGCTTGCATTTTACAAATTGATTATTTAACTTCAACCTCCCTTGCCAAACACCTACGCTAAACTTTGAAGATCATCCTTTATCCATGCCTTTCCTAATGCACCAACTAAAACTTAAATCATGTTTGCCAAAGTTAAGCCAACGGTTTTTATTGACTCGCTCAAATTTGAGTTAATTGACCAGGGTACTACTTCATTAAAAGCGATATTAAGAGATGACCAGGGTTGCGTATGCAGCACTCTTGAAGCGCCGATGCCCGCAAGAAATAATGAAGTTGTCTGGAGAGGTTTAAATAATTTGCCTTATGGTGTGTACACACTGGAGATTATGCAGGGTAATGATGAAATGAAAATGCGATTGGTGAAAAGAGTATGACCTATTCGCTGAGCAGGGCAATGCATTTATCAATTTCTTTTATGTAAAGATTAATTCTCTTCTCAAATTCCTTTTTATCGTTCTCATCCCAGCTGCCTGAGCTGATCTTTAATACTTCAACCCGTTGTTTTAATGTTTCAGTTGTTTGCAAATGCTGCAAAGATTGTTTTGATAATTTTTCAATTTCTTTTTTTAAATGGTTGTTTTCTTTCTGCAATTCATGGTACTGTCGCAGTAGTCGCTGAATCTTTTCCTGGATTCTTTTTATATATATTTCAGGTTCAGGCATTCGTTCTTGGTATTAATTGATTGAATGAATTTATCTCCTGATCTCGGCATTCAGATCTTTTTCAAGGGCGGTCATGATCGTGTTCATCATGCCATCAATTTCGTTATCGGTCAGCGTTTTTTCTTTATTAAGGAAAGTAAAATTTATCGCCATTGATTTTTTCCCTTTTCCTAATTTATCGCTTTCAAAGACATCAAACAACTTTACATTCTGCAAGTAATTCAATTTTATTTTTTGTATTGACCTCTCTGCTTGTTCATATTTTGTTTGCGACGGAACAACAATAGCCAGGTCACGATACACTGCAGGGAATTTTGGTATTTCTTCGGTTTTTACCTGGTTACGTCCTGCCTGCATCAGCAATGAGCTCCAGTAAATGTCAGCAAAAAAAACCGGTTGCCTGATATCAAACTGGTCAAGTAAAGAATTTTGTACCGCGCCTAATTGGATCATCACTGTTTCACTGGTCCTAATGTGCAGAGCGGGGGATAATTTTTTATGAATAAATGTTTCGAAATTGTTTGCATTTACACCCAAAAGTTTCAGCAGCGAGGTTACGATTCCTTTCAAAAAAAAGATATCTGCCCTGACAGTTTTATTTCGCCAGCTATCTTCCTGTACATTGCCACTAATATAAAGACATAAGTGCTCTGTTTCATAATACCTGCCGGGGCCGGTTGTGCTGTATGTCTTTCCAAAATCAAAAAACTTTAAATCATTATTTTTTCTGTTCAGGTTATGAGCAATGGATTCCAGTCCGGTTTCCAGCATGAAAGGCCGCATCACATTTAATTCAGCACTCAGACTGTTCAGCATTCTTACAGATTCCTGTAACTCCACCTCATCAAAATATACTTTATTGGTGATCGAGTTAGTCATGATCTCGTTAAATCCGAGGCCGACTAAATAATCTGCAATTTTTTCACGCAAGACTTCAGATGTATAATTTTCTTCCAACGACGGAGCCATTGTGATCAACGAAGGAATTTCAATATTGTCTAAACCATCGATGCGCACAATTTCTTCTACTATGTCTGCAGGTAAAGAAATATCAGGTTTATGTAATGGCGCAGCCACTGTCAGTTCATCAATACCTTCTTTGATTATCTCAAACCCAAGACTATTCAAAATGCCTTTTACTGTATCCGGATGATAATTTTTCCCGGAAAGTTTTTTAAGATAGTGATATTTTAAAGTGACCTGTATTTTTTGTTTCGTTTCCGGATATACATCCACGATTTCAGAGGTAATTTTACCTCCGCAAATCTCTTTTATCATTGTGGCTGCGCGTTTCAATACGTTTACAGTATTGCTGATATCAATTCCCTTTTCAAAGCGGCTTGCCGCATCGGTTCTCAGGTTATGCCGAAACGATGTTTTGCGGATATCAACCGGGTTAAACCAGGCACTTTCCAAAAAGATGTTTTTTGATTCTGTTGTAACACCGCTGTGAAGTCCGCCAAATACACCTGCAATGCATACACCCTTTTTCTCATCGCAGATCATAAGGTCTTCAATGCTTAGTTTTCGTTTCTTTTCATCCAGGGTTACGAACTCCGTACCCTCAGGCAGGTTTTTCACAATGATCTTATTGCCCTGCAATTCATCGGCATCAAATGCATGCAATGGCTGACCCGTTTCATGTTGAATGTAATTTGTAATATCAACAATATTATTAATTGGCCTTACTCCAATTGCTTTTAGCCGTTGCTGCATCCATAGAGGTGATTCATGTATATTAATATCATCAATGCTTACTCCCGAATATCTCTGGCAGGCCCGGGTGTTTTCGATCGTGACGTCAATGAACCGGGAATTATTATCTGTTTTAAAACCATTGCTAACGGGAATTCGCGGCTTTAAATTTTTTTTGTCATGATGACTCAGATATGCACATACATCTCTTGCTACACCCCAATGACTCATTGCATCCATTCGGTTAGGTGTTAAACCAATTTCATAAATCCAATCCTCATATAATTGAAAATATTCAGCCGCAGCTGTTCCGGGTTTCGCATCTGCATTCAGCACCATAATGCCTGCATGCGAAGTGCCCAAATCAATTTCATCTTCTGCACAGATCATTCCCTCGCTTTCCACTCCACGAATTTTTGCGATCTTCATCGTCACCGGATCACTATTGACGGGATGGATTGTAGTGCCCACCATGGCTATTATCACTTTTTGCCCCGGAGCTACATTTGGAGCACCACAAACTATATGCAAGGGATCAGCCGAATTGATATTCACGGTTGTGAGTGTAAGCTTGTCTGCATTCGGGTGTTTTTCACAGGTCAGTATTTCTCCAATTACCAATCCTTCCAAACCACCTTTTACATTTTCGTATTTATAAAAGTCCTCAACTTCCAATCCTATTGATGTTAGAATGCGGCTCAGCCTTTCCGGTTCAACTGTTACAGGCAGGTACTCACTCAGCCATTTGTAAGAAATTTTCATATCCTTTGCTTAATTAAACTCCAATGTTTTGCAGGCTGACAAAGATAGATGGAATATTGATTTTATACTTTTCAGCATCTGCACTTCCCGTTGAATTTATACTGCTTTGCCTGACTATTGCAAAATTCATGGTCAATAATTCTTTTCAATTTTTTACTTTGTGTGAGGTACTTACTGTTCATTTCAACGCGTAATTATGAATAACCTTACAAATAAAGTGGCTTACATCACAGGTGGAAGCAAAGGCATAGGATATGGCATTGCAAAAACATTACTTGAGAACGGAATGAAAATAGCTATTACAAGCAGATCGCTCAGCGCAGCAAAGCAAGCCGCTGATTTATTAAGCAAAGATGTTTTAAGGGTTTTACCCATTGAATCCAATGTAAGTTCTTTGATTTCTGAACTAAAAGCAGTTCAGTCAGTCCTTGATCATTTCGGCCAATTGGATGTGGTTATTGCCAATGCAGGTGTGGGTCATTTTGCGCCTATTGATAAATTGACCAAAGAGGAATGGAAAGAAACCATTGATACTAACCTTACGGGTGTATTCAACAGCGTGAAGGCAGGTGTTGAAGCATTGAAAAAATCGGAAGGATATATTATTACGATTGCAAGCCTTGCGGGCATTAACTTTTTTGAAAATGGTGCCGCTTATAATGCCAGTAAGTTTGGGCTGGTAGGCTTTACACAGGCCATTATGCTTGATCTTCGTAAATATGGAATTAAGGTCAGTACTATCATGCCAGGCTCAGTGGCCTCAAATTTTAATAATCATACCATTAGCAATGATGATGACTGGAAAATACAACCCGAAGACATTGGAAGGATTGTAGCAGATCTATTGAACATGGATCCACGAACATTACCCAGTAAGATCGAAGTGAGGCCTTCCAGGCCAGCCAAATAAGGAGAGCATTAAATATTTTTTGGCCCTGCCCAGGTTAATTTCGGGTGGTAAAATTCTTTTCATTTTCCCGGTAAAGACTGGAAATGCCTGCGATATCTCGAATAAATGACCTTCTTGGCATTTTTTTTGCTGCCTTTGTCGAAGTTTTTTTAGAGCAAAATCGGAGAAATCTGCATCATCCTTAAAAGTCCTAATCCATGAACCGCTCTGATTGTAAGTACTTCTGTCTTTTAAAAGGAGACTGGCAAAAAAGATTTTTTGAGCTTATTGAATTGTTTCAAATCAGCCTTCATAAAAAATTTTCTATTGGTGTACCCGAGAACATCAACAATCAGTATAACCGCATCATAGTTTATGGTATATCCTCAACAGAAAAATCCTCTCTCAATGAACCTATCGGTATGACTGATGAAGAGATCTTTGATTCCTTTTACAAAAATCATCAAAATTGGAGCGGCAAACATCGTACTTATAGTACCGTATCTGATTTTGAAAAATCATCCGTCAATTTCTTTGAAAGTCAGATTTCATATAATTAACTCCAGAGGATTCAACAAAGCTTTTTTCAATATTCATTTGACTTCATTTTTTTTCATTGAACCCAACCCTCACCAGGCAAGATTCCGGGAATAATGAATACAATAAGAGTAAAAAAGCAATTCCCTGGTTTGTTGAAAAAATAACAACTATATCCAGAAATCACCGATCATTACTTTGTATAGCCACAACAATATTTTAATTTGTAGCCGGCAATTTATAAGGAGTAATGAAAAAAAGAATCTCAGGTATCCTGATCGCTTTTTCGGGTCTTTTGTATTTAATTGCCTGCAACCAGGCAAAATCTTCAAAAAACAATTTCATCGCTGCGGATTCAATAACCCTCGCTGCCGGTGAAGCATCTTTTCATCTCAACTGCAGTGGTTGTCATACTTTCTCGCAAGACGGCATTGGACCTCAATTGAGTGGGCTAACAGCTAATGTTTCCGTTGACTGGATCAGGAAATTCATAAGAGACCCTCAGCAAATCATTTCTTCCGGAGATGAACGTGCGCAACAATTGTATACGAAATACAAAACGGGGATGCCGGCATTCGGTGGATTAAAAGAAGAGGAGATCAATAACATTATTGCCTTTATGTATTCGAAGAAATAAACCCTACAACATCTGCGCGAAATCAAAATCGGGAAACGGGTATTGCCATTTACAATCCGCCCGGCTTATTGTTCATCCATCCATATTATCTTTCACAATTTTCTCAATGAATTTTCTCAAACCCTTTGCCTGCTGCATTACGGATATATAGTTTTCTTCCAATGCCCCTGCTTTTAATTCAAACAGTTTTTTCAGTTCCCCTTTTAAATCTTTATTGCGATTTAATTCTTGCTGGTCGCTAAAAAGAAGGATGCACCAATTCTTCAAAACGAATTGCAGTTTCTCTTCATGATAATTCTTTATTTTCAGAAGCTGCGCCAGTTTGATCAATAAACGCTCCTCAGCCGGTTTCCGGGTATCATTATATTGATCTCTTAGTATTCGTGCATAAGCCTGGCTCAGATCCGTTGCGTCAAGTCTTACCGCATTCTTCTTTAGTATCATTTCCATCCGCGAATCAGCAAGCTTTGTAAGAGCTGAATATGGACTGCGATAGCCTTTGGTGGATCTTATTTTTAATGATTCTGATAAAGCAAGTTGTTGCTGTTCCTTGCGCAGTGGCCGAAATCCTGCATGATAATATACCCAGAATGCTCCCGATCGGATGCCGTCGCTGTTTTCCTTTCCCAACTGGTAAGGATCAACGCTGAAACGATTTAAATGATAGACTTTGCTGTGAAGCTTTAATACCTGTTCAAAAATATATTGTGATTCTCCCCCGCGATACGAAGGAAAAACATTAAGCCCTATTCGGGCGCTGTCGAATAATATCCATGAGGCTGCATAAGCAACAGGCAATCCATTTTTAAAAACCAGGTAGCCCATATAGCTGTCAATAGGATGTCTCCGGTTGGGAACCATTCCGGTGAGTGCTATTGAAAGACCATGGGGCAATTGGTAAAAAGACACAAAAGGAAGTTCCGTAAAACTGATGGGATCAATTTCACGAAGATGCCGCACCAGAATCATTCTCCCGCATTCTATGATTTTTTCAGCTTCAGATTCATTGAGGGTGATTTTTCTGAATTTCAATTCGGATGCCCTCTGCACAAAATTTTTTCTGATAAGCGAACGATGATAATAGGGCTTAATTAACGATGGCGGCAGGCAGAGATGCGATGCACAATTGATCTCCACATTGATTCCAATAGCGGCCCAAAGCTCATCTTTGATCTCAGGACGAAGATCGGTTTCATCGAAAACAGCAATGAGCTGGTCCAATAGTTCCTCTCCTTTTTTCAATGATCCTTTGAACCATAATCTCCAGTTGGTATTGGCATCCTGAAGTATTTCTGATTCGACCTTGGGCATGACCACAGAGAGAATAGATTGAATCTGGCCTTCATTTGCATCAATGGAGTCCAACCATATATTTTTTGGGGATTTTTTTCTCAGCCATTTTACGATCTCAAAGCTGAATGCTGCACAAAGATTCGTATTCGTAATTCCTGAATTAAATAACCTATTCTTTAAATTTTCGTGTGATTGAATATGCAGTTCCAGTTGCTGTAAAGCCTCTGAAGCAATCTTGTAAACGGATCTGTTGTCAGGATAACCAAGGAGAAAAAGTAAACTATCATACCACAACAGCAATCCCTTTTTAGTGGTTGGCTTTTCCCTATTGATAGCATTTAATAAATTCAACTTTTGGTTTGAATTTATTTTTCCATAATGGTTGCGTATCGAAAACAATTGATATACCAGTTTGTCGGATTTATTCATTCATGATCTGGATTTATTGAATGGCGATCCATCTCTGTCGCCTGACTCTGGTTAATATTAAATTCAAAAGCTTTCATCAAAAGATATTTAATGTCTTGTTTTTACCGGCTCTTTTTTTTAGTGAACAGGTATAGTAGCAGGGTTATGACAACTAAAGCTATTGACCCATAGATTACATAACTAAGCGGCATGGTTATTTTTTACAGTGAAAGTATATTTTATCTTTCAGTTTCTTTATCTAAAATAAAATTTAACCGGCTATCATAAACAGCTTAACTTTAAGAGCACTCATTGTCATCGGCATTGCATTTTATTTCATCGGTTTTCACAGTACAAAATGATTAAAACATTTTGAAATTAAATTCATATGGCAGTAACAACCACCAACATTTCCCAAAGACTTTATTCACTGGATGCTCTCCGTGGATTTGATATGTTTTGGATCATGGGGGCAGAAGAAATTTTTCACGCTCTTTATAAAGTTACGGGTTCTCCTTTTTGGGGAACTATATCAACTGAACTCACACATCCTGACTGGAACGGTTTTCATTTTTATGATCTTATTTTTCCGCTTTTTCTTTTTATAGCCGGCGTGGCAACGCCTTATTCTGTAGGGCGTGAGCTGGAAAAAGGAAAGACGAAACAGCAAATGCTGGTACGTGTTATAAGACGCGGCCTGGTATTAGTGTTGCTGGGTATCATTTATAACAATGGTTTGCAATTAAGACCTTTATCCGAAATACGTTTTGCGAGTGTGTTGGGCCGGATCGGGTTAGCCTATATGCTTGCCAACATTATTTATTTATATTCTAAACAACTTGCGCAGATCATTTGGTTTTTTGCTTTGATCATTGGTTATTGGCTACTACTAAAATTTACTTCTGCACCGGGATTTGCAAGAGGTGATCTGACCATGCAGGGAAATTTTGCTTCTTATATCGACAGGTCAGTGTTACCGGGTAAATTGTATCTGGGTATTCACGATCCTGAAGGATTGATGTCAACCATTCCTGCTATTGCTACGGGATTGCTTGGAATACTAACGGGCATTTTTTTGAAAAAAAATCCTTTGACGCCATCCCGGAAAGCATTGTGGATGGCAGTGAGCGGGTTAATTTTTATAGGAGTGGCTCATCTTTGGGATCTGGATTTTCCAATCAATAAAAATCTTTGGAGCAGTTCTTTTGTGTTGAATGTGGGTGGATACAGCTTAGTACTGCTCTCCTTTTTTTATTATGTTATCGATGTACTTGGATATAAAAAATGGGCA
>JBIOGV010000060.1:0-15610 GCA_044448365.1 Chitinophagales bacterium | reverse complement strand
CGGATGGTTGGAAAATTGCCTGGTCTCATTCTCAAAAAGAAAGTACTGCCGGCAATCGGTTTCAGGTCATATTTCTTTTTATAAAATTCATACTCCTTCTGCAACATTCCCGGATAATCCTCTTCAAAGTCCTCATTAAGTAAATTGGATTGACCCAGCAACAATGCTTCAAGCTGATGAATCTGGTTTTTATGTTTTGCAAGAATGGTGAGCGGGACCGATCTTGCTATTTCTTCAAAAATATCTGCGTTCACCTTCATTCCAAAATTTCTTGCCAGCAACCACCAAAAGGCCTCTTCCCAATGATAATTGGATTGTTTCAAAAAAACTTCTGCGGTATTTGCTTTTCGGGTCAGTCTTTCAGCCAACAATCGTTCTTTCCAGCTTTTCCATGTAATGTCACGAACCGTATGAATGGTCTTTTCACAGGCAATAAAACCCGCCGCATTCATCAACATTTCATATCTCTCCAGTAAAATTTTTGAAACCCTTTCTTTTAATTCAAGAATGGGAATCAAACTATTTTCAGAAAGATCATCTTCCCAAACTACATGAAGAATCACACTATTATAATTATCATCGTTGTGATGATTGTGTTTTTTCCAGTCAGAAGTTTTACAGTGAAGTTCAATATTTCCCACCCATGTTGTTTCTCCGATCCTGATCTTTGCTTCTGAAAAATCAGGACCCTGGTTAAAATTCAATTGTCCCTGGTGAATAATTTGTAAATTTTCTCCTTTTGTGGTGGCGAGTTCGCTTTTGTTAAAATACCGGAATTGCCAAATGAATTGGAGCAGTCGTTCGGTCATGGATAAAGTTTAAGGTTTTTACAGGCTTAAAGTTAAAAGAAAGCAGTATTTAAATGCCCGTTTAAACGTCAAAGGTTAAACGTTTTTAATGCCCGGACCACACGACTGACGGGCAAACCCATGACATTATAAAAATCACCTGAAACAGATTTAATTCCAACAACTCCAATCCATTCCTGTATAGCATAAGCCCCGGCCTTGTCATACGGTTTATATTTATCTACATAAAATTCGATTTGCTCCAAGGTTAAATTGTGAAAATAGACCTCTGTGCTGTCTGAAAATGATATTTCTTTTTCGCCCTGTTTAATTACTACACCGGTTATCACGATATGTTTGTGACCAGACAGGTCCGAGAGAATGCGAATGGCTTCATCCCTGTCTTTTGGTTTCCCGATAATTCTTCCTTTTAAAACAACAATTGTATCAGCGGCAAGAATAATGGCTCCTTTATCTGCGACCAGTTCAACCGCCAATGCTTTTTGCCTGGCGATGTGAATAGCTGCTTCATCCACTCTTAACTCTTTCGGAAAAGTTTCATCAGTTTCTTTTACTACAATCTCAAAAGGGATTTCAGCCCATTCCAATAATTGTTTTCTTCTTGGTGATCGCGAAGCAAGAATTATTTTCTTCATAAATAGAAATAGAAAAAGCCCATAGATAAAATTCCTGCAAACATGATATACTTGTTAAGACTGCTCAGGGTATGAAATTCATGACGGTTGCCTGCTTTAAATAATTTCAAAAAACTATACACCAGGGGAAAAATGATCAGGCCCGTACAATATAGTATTGGCCACCACCAATGAAACCTGATGATGTATACCTGGATGGCAACAAGCACAGCCAGTAACACAGTCAACCACACAGAAGCATAAACTTTTGTGACTGCGAGGCCCCAAACAATCGGCATGGTTCTGCATCCGTAGCGCTCGTCGCCTTCAACATCCTCCATATCTTTGATGGCTTCCCTCACCAGGGTGATAATAAAGGCAAACCCGGCATAAAGAAACCCCAATTTCATTATTTCATTTTGAGCACGTAACAAATCGGGGCCCGATGGCGCAGTCAGCGATAAATGAAATTCTGACAGACATAAAACTAAAACGACCCATGCAGTAAGCAGGGAAATGGAGATATTTCCTGAGAGCAATTTTTGTTTAAGCGAAACGGAATATCCAAACAAAAGAAAAACGCAACCAAAATTCACGATCACTATATACCACAGGTTCGTCTTCCAGGATATGTACAAACTCAATAAAACACCAATCCCGCTCAGGACAAAATGCCAGAGTATGGCCCATCTTCGTGAAACAATAATATCAACAACATTTTTCTTCGGTTTATTCACCTGGTCAATATCCACATCAAAATAATCGTTGATAATATAACCTGCCGCTGCGATCAGTACAGACGCAATTGACAGTAAAATAAATTGTACCTGGTCAATTGAAGCTTCCATCCTGACCTTTTTTAAAACAGGTTGTAAAATGCAGTAATAAAATAAAAACTGGGTAAGAAAAATAAAAAAAAGATTAGGAAGGCGAACGAGTCTCAAAAATGCTGCGATCAATCTCATTATTAATTATTCGTTGTTCTTGATTCACTATTTCGACAAGATATCTTCATGAAAGATCCATTTGTCCTGGACCCTTAATACTTTTTCGATCACGTCCCTTACGCAACCCATACCGCCATTCACCGGCGAGATATATTTTGATAGCTCCAATATTTCAGGAACGGCATCCGCAGGACAGCAGGGTAACCCAACCATTCTCATCAATGCAAGATCAGGCAGATCATCCGCCATATATAAAATTTCCTGCCAGTTCAGATTATTTTTCTGAATATAATCCTGAACAAATCTTTTTTTATCCGTAACGGACATCTCCATCTCTTCAACGCCCAATTTTTTCAGTCGCTGTATCACCGGCTCAGAATAACTTCCTGAGATGGTCATCACTCTAAAACCATTTTTGATGGCCATTTGCAAACCAAGTCCATCTTTAATATTCATTCGCCTTGCCTGCAAGCCATTTTCAAGCGCAAGCACCGTACTATCAGTGAGCACACCATCAACATCAAAAATAAATGTGGTTACCCGTTTAAACTCTGCAAGAACATTCATTGTAAAACGTCAAACTTAAAAACCGAAAGTAGGGAATATTCTCTTTTCCGTGAGACGTAAATCGTTAAACGCAAGAAATTACTCACGTTTCACATCTCACATTTCACGAGTTTTGAATACTTTCCGTCATCACTTCATATACCTTTTTTAACCCGGGATATTTTTCAAGCAAATCAAGATGGAGCTGAATAGTTGGCTCATCATTCCGGATAGCCGGCCCGGTCTGGGTTTTGGAAGGAGAAATAGTTATTAATCGCCGGGCAGTTTCTTCGATCAAAGGAATCAACTGTTTAAAATCAATTCCCTCATTTGCACAATAATCTTCCGCCAGTTTATATAAATGATTGGTGAAATTACTGACAATTACGGCGGCAACATGCAATTTTAATCTTTCATTATCGTCAGCAACAATTACGTTCTCATTTGAAATGGATCGGGCAAGCTGTTCTAATTTCTTCTTTGCCACATCATCGCTGGCGTCAATGAAGATCGGAATCTCAGGCAATTCCGTACTTTCCTTTCGCAAACTTTGCAAAGGGTAAAAAACCCCATAATGATGTGACATATTTTTCAGCACATCTTTTTTAACCGAAGCAGCTGTATGTGCCACAACTTTGCCCGGAACATGCACATGTTTGACCACATCACTAATAGCATCATCAGCCACTGCGACCAGGTAGAAATCTGCATCTTTACGGATCACCGACCAGTAATTGGTAGACCCTGTATCAAATTGATAGGCCAATTTGCTGGCGGCTGACGCATCCCTGCCAAAGACCTGTACAATACGATGACCGGCCTCTCTGAATTTCTTTCCCAATACTGTTGCGGCATTTCCGGTTCCAATGATGACAATGTTCATAAAGAAGGGAGCTATATTAAAATAGTTTTGCAACTTACAAAAAATTAGGGCGTGTAAAAATGACTTTCAAACAAAGAATGGCATTAAGCTATATCCGAAAAAAATTCCGTTTGCTTTCTTTGATTTCAAAAAAGAAAGCCGCGCAAAAGGCGCTTGACCGTTTCCGGACACCACAACGCAGAACAAAAAAGCAACCTTCAAAAATTTTTAATGAAGCTGAAAAACTTCAATTCAGCTTGGAAGATATTTCTATTCATGGTTACCGATGGAATCACCACCCCGTGAAGAAAATTCTTATTATACATGGATTTGAATCCTCTATCATAAATTTTGAACATTATATCCAACCGCTCATTAATAAAGGATATGAAGTATTAGCGTTTGACGCGCCGGGGCATGGTCATAGCGGCGGCAAAATGATCACGGCGCCATTGTTTGCAAAAATGATCACTACGATCTATGAAATGTTTGGACCGGTTCAATCATTCATTGCCCATTCCTTTGGAGGCATGGCGCTATCCATTGCCCTGGAAAATATCAAACATGATGAAGGTTACAAAGTTGTATTTATTGCTCCCGCTACAGAAACAAAAACAGCCATTGACCAGTTCTTTCACCTTTTACAATTGCATAGTGAAGTAAGAAATGAATTTGATAAACTTATAACCGGTATTGGCGGTCATCCTGCTGAGTGGTACTCAATTCGGCGTGCCATAAAAAATATCAAAGCAGAAATTTTATGGATTCATGATGAAGACGATCGGCAAACACCCGTCAATGATGCATTAAAAGTTAAAAATGAAAATTTGCCGAATGTAAAATTCATTATTACAAAAGGCTTAGGCCACCGAAGAATCTATCGTGACCAAAAAATGATGCAGGAGATCATTGATTTCCTTTAAGTAAAAGATTTTTGAAAATTACTCTTACATTTTCATCATCTTTTCTGCATTTTTGGTCTTACCGGTTTGATCTAATGCTGCTCTTAACCCGTGCGCCAATTGTTCTGCATTACCAACTCCCCAATAATGCAAAAAGAAAATTTTTGGCTCTTCATGCACCATATGGTTATGCACTGCTACTACTTCAATTCCATTTTCTACTAAGGTTTTAATAACAGGAGCCACTTCATCTTCAAGCATGGCAAAATCCCCTGCCACGGCAGCATGATCAGTTGTTCCCTGGAAAGCTGCCCAGGTATTAAATCCAAAAAAGGTTGTTATCGTAACTCCGTGCTCTTTCAATGTTACATCAGGCCTGCCAATCGTATATTTATAGACACCTTTACTTAGCTCGCCTTTATATCCGAGTATATCATCCAGTTTTTTACTATCAATAGTGTAAGGAACATCAGCAACAGACCCTGCAGCAGGGTTATGCCCTCGTGATTCGGTCACCCTATCCAACACTGCTTTTGCTTTTCCTGCCATGTCTTCTGTTTTCCCCATTCCACCGATATGCATGTACATGACATTGGGATGATTTCGAACAAAATGGTTATGGATCGCTGAAATGGTTAAACCCTGTTTGATCACTTCCTGCTGGACCGGCTTTAAATCGTTCTCAGTTAAAATAATATCACCCATAATCATTGCTCCCTCGTTCATTGGAGTAAATGCGATCCATGTTCCCAGGCCCATCGGGGGAATAATTTTAAATCCATCCACTTCAACATTCAAATCATTCTGAGGAATGGTAATCTTATATTCACCATTATTTGATTTTCCTTTTATGCCGGTAATTCTTTCAATTGCTGAAGTATCTAATGGTTGTAATTTTTGTGATCTTGCTGACAAAAAAAGAAAATCAGCAGTTATCAATAGAAAGAATACAAACAATACTTTTCTTGATTTCATATGATCTATTTTAGGTATTAAAAAAAATAAAAAATCAATTTTCTATCAGCAAACCTGCTAACGCTGCTGCAAGGATAATTAACGGCTCCTGTATTTTTTTAAATCTTATCAAAGTTAAAACAGTAACCAGCGCAATCAATGCAGATGGAATGTCTGTGAACTGTCTTTTAGCTAAAACAATCACCGCACTAGCGATGGCTCCTACAGCAGCAGCAGTAATGCCATCTGCAATGGCTTTAACAGAATGATTCTTTCCATATTTGCGGAAATATGGAGCCGGTACCACTGTAAATAAATAGCAGGGAAGAAAAGTTGCCAGTGCAGCAATACATGCCCCGGGAAATCCTGCTACGAGATATCCGATGAAACCAACGGTAATAACAACCGGTCCCGGTGTGATCATGGCAACTGCCACTGCATCTAAAAACTGCCGCTCATTCAGCCAATGAAAATCTTTTACAACACCACCATACAGAAAAGGAACAATTGCCAGGCCGCTGCCAAAGACAAATGTGCCAGCTTTCAGAAAGAACCACCATACCTGCAACAATTTTTGATTTGTTGTAAACTGAGCCACCACCTGCAAAAAAAACATTGGGATCAGAATAGAATTATTTTTTTTGAAAGATGAGGGTGGGATCCTGACAACCCAAACAACAAACCCTCCTGACAATATCAACCAGATATTTTCCTGTTCAGTTGTAAAAGTGAAAAAAGCAAGTACCCCAAAAATTAACCATAACAGCCAGTCGTTTTTAAGGGTTTTTCTTGAAAGCGTATAACCGCTTATGGTAACAATGCCAATTACTGCCGCACCCACTCCATAAAAAACAGATTGCATCCATGGTAGTCCCCCAAATTGCAGGTATGCCCAGCCCAGCAGAACAACCATTAAAAAAGATGGAAGCACAAAGGCAAGACCTGCGAGTGTGGCTCCAATAATTTTATTACCAACATAGCCAAGATAAATAGCAAGTTGAGCTGCTAAAGGACCCGGGGCTAACTGCGCAAGAGCAAGCCCTTGATTATAATCTTCTTCACTTATCCATTTTCTTTTTTCAACAAGATCTTTGCGCATATTATTCACTAATGCTACTGGTCCGCCAAAGCCTGTTGTACCCAAACAAAAGAAATAATAAACAAAGTTACCAATAGAGTAATGCTGATGATGTGATCCCGTATTCATTGTAGATCATTCAAGATTATAAATCCACAGGGCGGCTGGATTTCCTGCCTGCGCGGGAACTGCCAGTAAAAACTTTTTTTCAGGAGATAATAAAAGCGAGGTTCGGGCTCCAGCGCTTGTTTTTATATGATCGATTTGCACCAACTCTTTCTCATTTGCCCTGAACACGTCAATAAATCCTTTCCCACCGGAAACAAAAACAAGACTATCGGAAGCGTTATAGAAGACATCATCTGCATCTCCCGTGCAATTGACAACTGAGATATTCTTTCCCGTACTGATATTGATCATTCGCAACCTCGACGGACTTCTACAACCAATAAAAAGCCGGTTATTTTTTTCATCCAGCGCCATCGGAAAGTTTGAAGAAGCATTCGAGTTTTTCCATTTCGCGATGAGTTTTTTTGTTGAAAGCTCTGCTACTTCAATTTCATCCTCACCCGGGACATTTATATAGATACGGTTTTGCTTTTTTGAAAGCTGAAAGGACTCGGGATGACCGTCCAATGGGATATCAGCCATTTGTTTCATTGTATTTGCGTCGATAATGGCAATAGCTCCATTGCCATAACCTGTATAAACGAACTGCGATGTTTCATCGTAGCGTATATTATCCGCATCCTCATTTAAATGAACAACGCCCAGCAATGCATAGGTTGTTGCATCAAAAAAAAGACAATCACCATTGCCGCCATCTGCCACAACAAACCTTTTTAATGAAGCGATAAAAAGTACGCCCTGCGGTTCATTCAATTGTCCAATTGTTCTAATCACTTTAGCTTTATCTATATCCACTATTTCAATCGTATTATTGCCAAGGGCTGCTATGAACGCAAGACGATTTACTGAATCATAAGTAATATGATCTATCCTGCCACTGACATGCGGAAGAACAATTTTTAATGCAAGATGTAACTTCTTTTGTTCGGCATGATTACCTGTTACCTGGGAATTACAATTGAGGTTAAGGCTACCATAGATTAGCAAGCTAATGAGTAAGTACAAAGATTTCGATTCAATCATAATTTATCAAACAGGGTTCCATGTGTGTTTTTCTTGTTGTACATACCTTGCCCATGAATAAAAAGCATCATAAATTTTCATGCCAATGGAAAGCATTTCATAATCGTTTTCATAATTATACGATAATCCTGCAGATATGGCCCAAAGCCCTGCTGCCTGGGGTGCCAGATCAAAGCGATCGGTATCAGCTCCTCTTACTATTCCGGCCAATTGAGTCAAAGCAGGATCATCAAGCTGATGCTTTTTAAGAATAAAATCGAAGGTGCATTCATCAGCATAATGAGAATACTCAGCGCCGGGAATATCATAAGGAATGGCATTAAATTCTTTCGCTTTTCTAAAAACCTGGTCTTTTGGAACATAGATAAATTCTGCTTCTTTATCTATAAAAGTCCTTATCAGCCAGGGACAGGCAATCCTGTCAATCTTGGGTCGCTCACGGGTTATCCATCTCATGATAAAATTTTACCCAATTTATCGGAATAAGAAAGCAAAAAATAGAATGGAGATAACTTTTTGTATGATTATTACCTTATGCGCAACTTTTTTCTGTAAACAGATGGATTTTCGCCAGTCTGTTTTTTGAAAATCCTGGTAAAATGACTTTGGTCAGAAAACCCTGTGAGATAAGCAATTTTTGTAAGTGAGTAGCCTGGGACATTAAGATACTCTATAGCTTTCTCTATCCGGAGTTTCCTGATGTAATCTCCAAAGGAAAGGTCATTGAAATATTTCGAAAACTCACGGGATAAATAAGCAGGATTAATATCTAAATTTTCAGACAATTGTTTTAAAGTTATGTTAGTGTCAATTTGATCCTGGATGATCTCCTTCAGCTCTCCTACCCATGCGGGGATCTTTTTAGCGGATGTTTTCTGTTTTAAATATTTTTCAAATACATCGATCAGCAAATTCTCAAAAGGACTTTGAGTATGTTTCTCATATTGGTGATACTTCGCCCAATGGTATAAAGCATCATAGATCATAAAGCCTTTTTCCAGCAATTCATAATCGTTTTTGCTGATATGTGCAAGACCTGATGAAATTGCCCATAAACCTGAGGATTGCGGGGCTATATCATGCCGGTCTGTATCTGCTCCTCTTACGATAACAGCTATAGTGTGAATCGCAGGGTCATTTATCTTGTATTTTTGGATAAAATAATCGAATGTGCATTTGTCCCTGTAGTGTGTAAATTCAACACCAGGTACATCGAAAGGAACTGCGTTCAATTCTTCAGCCCTTTGCTTAACGTCAAGAAAAGGAACAAAAAAGAACTCCGCTTCTGCATCAATAAAACGTTTTATGAGCCACGGGCACGCAATCCTGTCAATCTTAGGTCTTTCGCGGGTAATCCATTTCATTAGATCAGTTTTTTTAAAGTTACACTAAATCTAAAGTGTGCCGCTTCCCGTAAGCATATATATGATGAAACCCCTTCTAAGAAAAAAAATATCTTCTCATGTATTTTCAGTAAATGGTTTTTTTTCAGGTTTGACAGTTCTTCTTATTTTCACTTCTAAACCTGTAAATAAGATGTATTCTTCGCATACCTTATTATGTCTTGGTGATTCTTATACAATTGGAGAAAGCGTTTTGCCTGCAGAGAATTTCCCAAACCAAACTGTTCAATTATTGCGCCACTCAGATGATGAGTTTACAGAACCTGAGATAGTTGCTAAAACAGGCTGGACAACGGATGAATTACAGGATGCGATCGGCCAGCATCCATTTAAAGACTCTTATGATTTTGTTACATTACTAATTGGTGTCAACAATCAATATCGTGGACGTACAATTGAAGACTACAAACCACAATTTGAATCTTTATTAAAACAAGCTATTCAATTTGCAAATGGAAAAACCGGTCATGTATTTGTTCTTTCAATCCCGGATTGGGGAGTCACCCCTTTTGCTAAAACCACGGGGAGAGATAGCCAGAAGATCGCAAGGGAAATTGAGGAATATAATGACGCCAATAAAAAGATCTCTGAGGAATATAAAGTGAATTATATTGACATCACCCCGGGCACAAAAGAAGCTTCAAATGACCTTAGTTTAATAGCTTTTGACGGCCTTCATCCCTCCGGTAAAGAGTATGCAAAATGGGCGGAAAAGGTTTCTGCAATCATTAAATCTCAATTGAATTAGCAATTAAATATTTATTTTTTCTTTTCATTCTCAGTCTTTTAACCCTCAATTTTAAGTGATAAAAAAAACTTACGAAGGCATCCTACTTACAAATATTCCGTTTCTTGCATTATACTTGCACCCGTATTGTGAGTGGTGAGTTGTGAGTGGTGAGCAGGTTAATGACTCACAATTGACAATTGACAATTCACAAAAGCACAATAGAATTACGGGACGTACAAGGGAGTGACACAACAAATGATGAACACAGTTACTGAAGCTGATATCAAAATAACCACCCATTAAATTATGCCAAAGAACCTTTTAATTGTGGAAAGCCCTGCGAAAGCGAAGACCATCGAAAAGATCCTGGGGAAGGATTTCCAGGTCAAGAGCTGTTATGGTCATATCCGAGACCTGGAGAAAGCAGGAATGGGGATTGATCTCGAAAAAAATTATAAACCCCGGTATATTGTTCCCGAAGACAAGCAAAAAGTAGTAAAGGACCTGAAAGCGCTTTCAAAAAAATCGGGTGAAGTATGGCTGGCAACGGATGAGGACCGTGAAGGCGAGGCTATAAGCTGGCATCTGTGCGAAGTACTTGGACTGGATCCCAAAACGACCAAACGGATCGTTTTCCATGAAATAACTAAACCGGCTATTCAAAGTGCTGTTCAAAATCCACGAACGGTAGACATGAATTTGGTGAATGCGCAACAGGCTCGTCGCGTGCTCGATAGAATTGTTGGCTTTGAATTAAGCCCGGTGCTCTGGCGAAAGATAAGCATGAGAAATAATCTCAGTGCAGGCCGGGTACAAAGTGTGGCTGTACGATTAATAGCAGAACGTGAAAGAGAGATCAACGCATTTGCATCGCAAAGCAATTTTAAAATTGAAGCCTGGTTTACTGCAAAAGACAGTAACGATAAAAATATTTCTTTCAGGGCGGAAGGCACCCGGTATGCTACCGCCGATGATGCAGAAAGTTTTTTGCGAAGCTGTATAAGGGCTGATTATAAAGTAAAAGATATCCAGGTAAAACCGGCAAAACGTTCTCCGGCTCCACCGTTCACTACATCCACTCTTCAGCAGGAGGCCAGTCGTAAATTGGGTTACAGCGTAAGCCGTACAATGCTGCTGGCGCAACGGCTTTATGAAAATGGCCACATCACGTACATGCGTACAGATAGTGTAAACCTAAGCAATACTGCTCTTGGTGATCTCACCCGCACCATAAAAGGAATGTATGGAGAAGAATATCATCAATTCAGAAAATATAAAACGAAAAGTGAAGGGGCCCAGGAAGCACACGAAGCAATTCGTCCCACTTACATGAAAAATATAACGGTGAATGATGCGGATTCAAAAAGATTATATGAATTGATCTGGAAAAGAACGATGGCATGCCAGATGGCAGATGCCGAACTGGAAAGAACCATTGCGAAAATAAATATCAGTACAAACGAAGAAGAATTAACGGCCCAGGGCGAAGTGCTGAAATTTGATGGATTTTTAAAAGTATATCGCGAAGACCGTGATGATGATGAGTTGACTGATGAAGACACAGGAGGAATGTTACCTCCGTTGGTCGTTGGGCAACAATTGCCATTAAGGGACATGAAGGCGATCGAGAGATTTAATCGCCCATTACCAAGATATACAGAAGCCTCACTGGTAAAAAAATTAGAAGAATTGGGAATCGGGCGACCATCAACCTATGCACCCACTATCTCCACGATTTTAAAAAGAGGTTATGTAGAAAAAAGAGATAAGGAAGGTGTAAGAAGAGACTACCGTGTTTTTGTTTTAGAAAATGATGATATCAAAAAAATTGTCGACCAGGAAACAACCGGTGCTGAAAAATCAAAACTTTTCCCAACTGATCTTGGCCTGGTTGTAACTGATTTTTTAAAACAATATTTTGATGATATAATGGATTATGGTTTTACCGCAAGGATCGAAGAAGAATTTGATGAAGTAGCCGAAGGAAAAATGAAATGGAATAAAATGATCGATGATTTTTACAATCCATTTAAAAAAGATGTCGAAAAAACCATTGAAACGGCTGAACGGGTAAAAGGAGAAAGAGAATTAGGCATTGATCCAATCAGCGGTAAACCGATAGTCGCACGAATGGGACGGTTTGGGCCCATGGTACAGATCGGCATTGCCGATGAAAATGAGAAACCGCATTTTTCTGCTTTGAAAAAAGGACAAAGCATAGAAACGATCACACTCGAGGAAGCGCTCGATCTTTTTAAACTGCCACTTACGCTGGGTGAATATGAAGGATTAGAAGTGTATGTAAATATGGGCCGATTCGGGCCTTATGTAAAATGGGGTGAAGATTTTATTTCACTTCCCAAAGGTGAGGACCCCTTGGAAGTGGATATGGAAAGGGCCGTTGAACTGATCAATCAAAAACAGGAAGCTGATGCCCCGATCGCGATGCATGATGAAAAGCCGGTAACAAAAGGCAAAGGCAGATTCGGACCCTACATCAAGTGGAATGATATGTTCATCAACGTACCGCGACGATACAATTTTGATGAATTAAGCAATGCAGATATAAAAGAGTTGGTCCAGGCAAAAATTAAAAAAGAAGCTAACCGTTACATACAACAATGGCCTGAAGAAAAAATTGCGATCGAAAATGGCCGCTGGGGGCCGTTCATCCGCTTTGGCAAAAAAATGCTGAAGCTGGGTAAGAAAGCTGACGACACGAAATATACTGCTGATGAGCTGTCTGCAATTTCATTGGAAGATGTAAAGAAAATCATTGAAACACAAATGCCTGACGCATTTGTAAAAAAGGCTGCGAGGAAGAAGACCGTACCGAAAAAGGCAACTAAAAAGAAGAAGTAATTTTGTAATTTGCTATTATGAAAGCAGCTTTAAAAAAAGATCCTCAATATATTACTGATAAAAAAGGGAAAAAACTATCAGTTGTCATTTCTGTGGATGAATATAAACAGATACTTGAACATTTAGAAGAATTGGAAGATATCCGTATTTATGATTTAGTAA
Source organism: Chitinophagales bacterium (assembly GCA_044448365.1). Classification (GTDB taxonomy): domain Bacteria; phylum Bacteroidota; class Bacteroidia; order Chitinophagales; family Chitinophagaceae; genus VBAU01. Next base: position 2,589 of record JBIOGV010000060.1, on the reverse strand, counting down.
AGGCGAGAAAGGAAAAAAGCATTCCCTTCGAGCAATATCTTCAACAACGTCGCCGTAAAAAAAAGAATGCCTGAATACCAATTACGCATTATCAAATCTGCGCAAAAACAACTGGACAAACTGCCTGATTCAATTGCAGAAATACTCATACCAGGTATAAATGAATTAAGGAAAAATCCAAGACCACAAGGTTGTAAAAAACTAAAAGGAAGAGATGCGTACAGAATCCGTAAAGGCGATTATCGAATTATATATGAGATTTATGATAAGGTTCTTATTATAGAAATCATTGCAGTCGGGCACAGAAGAGAGATTTATGAATAATTAAATTTATTGCAAATGCGTTTCTTTAAACTTTTAATTCCTATTTTTTTTATTTCATTTCAGGCAGTTGCGCAACAACCATTACCCATTCCAACAAATATCAAAAAGACTTATGATAAAGGAACACGATCCTATGATGGAAAGCCGGGAAGAAATTACTGGCAGAATACAGCAGACTATGATCTCAAAATAAATTTTGATCCGGTTACAAGACTACTCACAGGTTCAGAAGAAATTGTTTACACAAATAACAGTCCTGATACCCTGCGACTAATCTTTTTTAAACTCTATCCCAACCTGTATAAAAAAGGAAGCATTAGAAGCATGCCGGTTAAAGCAAGTGAACTGACCGATGGAGTAAAAATCTCATCTTTTACGATCGATGATAAAAAAATTGATTCAAACAGGACGAGGGTCGATGGAACGAATATGATCATTCCGGGTCATCCTTTTATTCCAAAACAAGTAGTGCATTTCAGCATTGCATGGTCTTACATCCTTAATAAAACCTCTGATATCCGCACAGGAGAGATTGATCCGGGTGCAGATTTTGTTGCTTATTTTTTTCCACGCATTGCCGTATTTGACGATATCGATGGATGGAACTCTTATCCATATAATGGCATCCAGGAATTTTATAACGATTTTTGTCATTTCAAAGCAGCTATCACTGTTCCTAACAACCAGGTTGTATGGGCCACAGGAAATTTGTTAAATGCAAAGGATGTTTTGAATAATAACATCTATCAGCGATTACAACAGGCCGAAAAAAATGATGGCATCATTACTGTAATTGACAGTACAGAAATGCAGGATGCCACCAATCATTCAAATGCAATCAACACCTGGCAATTTGAAGCAAATGATGTAACAGATTTTGTTTTTGCCTGCAGCGACCATTATATGTGGCATTCTACAAGTCTTGTAGTTGATCAATCAACGGGTAGAAGAACAAGAGTGGATGCTGCATTCAATCCAAAGCACAAAGATTATTTTGATGTGATTCATGATGCCAGGAAAACAGTCGAAGCCATGAGTTATGATTTTCCAAAATGGCCTTATCCTTATCCTCATGAATCTGTATTTGATGGCCTTGACCAGATGGAATACCCCATGATGGTGAATGATAATCCCGTGGAAGATCATGCCGAATCGGTTGAATTGACTGACCATGAAATTTTTCATACCATGTTCCCTTTTTACATGGGCATTAATGAAACCAAATATGCCTGGATGGATGAAGGATGGGCTACAATTGGTGAATGGCTCATTTCACCGATTATTGATCCAGGCATAGTTGATGAATATGGTGTAACTGCTGTAGAAAGATTTGCAGGTTATGATACTGATCTTCCGATCATTACTCCTTCAACGGACATAAACAGGTCATACTTCACAAATAGTTACCCAAAACCAGCCATGGGTTATCTATTTGTCAAAGACATGCTGGGCGATGATATTTTTTACAAAGGACTTCATTACTATATTGAGCAATGGCATGGCAAACACCCGATGCCTTTGGACTTCTTCAATTGCATGAATACAGGCTCAGGAAAAAATTTGAACTGGTTCTGGAAAAAATGGTTTTATGATGACGGCATCCCGGATATCAGTATCTCAAAAGTTTTAGAAACCGGAAATCAAAAGCAGATCATTATTGAATCCATCGGAAGTAAACCGGTACCGATCGATCTCACAATAAGTTTTGCCGATGGATCAACAAAAAATATCCATCAAAGCATTGCTGCATGGGAAAAGGGAAATAAGCTCTTTACCGTTAAATTCAATGAAACAAAAAAAATAACTAAAGTTGAATTGGGAAGTGTGCATACGCCTGATTCAAATAAGAAAAATAATACCTGGCCGGCGAAATAACTGTTTGGTCTTTGTTGTTTCTGCAAAAAAAGGCCCTGCTTTTGCAGAGCCTCGTTTTTATAAATCAGCAAAATCTATTGATGCAAATGAACAGTGCCCAAATCTGTCTCTTTGCCGACCTGTAACGAAACTCCTGTTATTGTTGAGTCCTGGTAATTATTTGCTGTGGCATTAATAAATACATCAGTAGAAGTCGCAGTGATCCCGCGGATTTTGAAAAATCCATTGTGCCTCGGAATTGCTACCAGTGTATCGCCATTAAATATTGCGGCTACTACAGATTGCGCACTATCCGGTAAAACATAACCTTCGACAGATGCAGTGTGAGCAGGCAACCATACTCTCAAAAATGGTTTTAATACGAAATGATTGTCCCTTACACGGACTATG
>JBIOGV010000059.1:0-15656 GCA_044448365.1 Chitinophagales bacterium | reverse complement strand
TGTACAGTGTAGGTGAAGATGATCAAAATAGTCTTAAACTTCAGGATAAAATGAAAGCGGCAAAAAGGCCCGACGGCACTCCTTTATATACCCTGGCAACCGGGATCTCATTAATGATCTTTTATCTGTTCGCTATGCAATGTATGAGTACCCTCGCAGTTGTAAGGCGGGAAACAAGAGGCTGGAAATGGCCACTGATCCAATTAGTTTACATGACCGGGCTCGCCTATTTGATGAGTTTACTGACATATCAATTGCTCAAATAATTTACTCAGGCACCAGGACAGAACTCCACTTTTCTTTTGGCTCAAAATAATTCCATAGGAGTTTTGAAATTTTTCTTGTTAACGTCCAGGCTTCATTCATATGAGTCCAACTGGTGTCTTTATTATCTTTTGTAAAAATGCTAAAGATATAAGGATTGTGGGGAGCATTCACGAGTACTATTTCATTTCTTGATTCATCTACGCAACCACTTTTACTGAATACTTCTATGGTAGGTGGTATTTGGGAAATTCCTTCATCTTCATCCCAAAAATTTCTTCCCAGGCAACGCTTCATTCGTTCACAAATCGCAGGTGAAAATATTTGGTCATGATAGATCATTTCAATCAATTCACCCATTTCCAGGGGAGTGGTTTGCCCCCATCCGTAAATAGTTCGATTGTTTTCTCTTCCCGGTGTTCTTGAGTTTACCCTTGTGTATCTAAAACCCAAACTATCTAATATCTCGTTTATCCTTGTTCCTTTTCCTGCCAAACTTTGTAACCACAAACTTGCGGTGTTATCACTGGTAGTTAGCATTAACATGATAAGCTTCTTCAGCAAAATCTTTTCATTATTCTTAAATGATCCAAGAATATCCTCTCCTTGATACAAAAGAGAATCTTTGTATATAAATGCTGAGTCATAGAATAGCTCACCATGATTTATTTTATCCATTAGTCCGATTAAGATTGGAATTTTTACAATACTAGCCGTTGGAAAAACAGTATCGGCATTGAGGGCAACTATTTTTCCGTTCGCCAGGTTTTTTACATAGATACCGATAGTACCGTGGTAATCTTTGACCAGGCCGGCAATTTTATTTTCCAAATTTTTATCTGCTCTTTGACTATGGCAGGGATTATTCAAACAAAATATGATCAACAGGCAAAGCACGTATTTCATCCGGCAAAATTTCAATCAATTTAAGTAATAAACATTGTGGAAAATATTCCCAACTTTCTTTATTCAGAAATTTTTTATATTTAATTATGGTGATGCTTCGCCACTTTCATTTCTTAAAATCTGTTTTCTTTTATAGTATTACTGCTTTTGGCGGTCCACAGGCACATATTGCTATGATGATGAAAACCTTTGTTCATCAGCGGCAGTATGTGACTAAAGAAGAATTGCTCGAATACAATGGGTTTTGTCAATTGCTTCCCGGTGCATCATCTACTCAAACCATTACACTGATAGGCTACAAGCGAGGTGGTGTCTGGCTTGCAGTTTTAACATTGATCATCTGGATCCTGCCCGCATCTATTTTAATGGGAGCCTTTTCTTTTTTACTTCATTATTTTGATCAAAGAGCTCTTCATCATGATATTTTTAAGTTTATTGCTCCCATGGCAGTTGGATTTTTGGTCTATGCCACAGTTGCATCCTTCGGAATTTCAATCCGAAATACTGTAACCTGGATCATAATGCTGGTAAGTGCCGGAGCAACATATCTTTTATTTAAACAACCCTGGATATTTCCCTTATTAATTGTATTGGGAGGGCTGACAACAAATCTTAGCAGAAAACGTATCCCCCAAACAGAACAAAAACCGAGAAAAATAAAATGGTGGAATATTTGGTTGTTTGCAATTATTTTTATTGCTGCAGGAGTGATAAGTTCGAAAGCGAAAAAAAATGATTGGCCCGATCGGAAGCCGATTAATTTATTTGAAAATACGTACCGGATGGGGAGTTTGGTATTCGGCGGTGGCCAGGTGTTAATGCCCATGATGTACGAACAATTCTGCATACGCTCAGAAGAAGTAAAACACAGGAAGAATGATCAGAATGTAATTTCTATCGATAAAGAAGATATGTATAATGGTATGGGGATCGTTCGTGCTATGCCCGGGCCTGTTTTTTCTATCGCTTCTTTTGCCGGTGGAATGGCACTAAAAGATATGGGCCAGACTTCCAGGGAAAAAATGGGAATGCAGTTATTGGGTTGCCTGATAGGAACTGTGGCAATTTTTTTACCCAGCGCCCTACTAGTACTTTTCTTTTTTCCTATTTGGAATAATTTAAAGAAATACGCGGCTGTATACAGATCGACCGAAGGAGTTAATGCCGCCGTGGTGGGAATTCTTATTGCTTCCACCTTATTCATCATGAAAGACATTTCTCTTGTTGAAGCAAAAACCGTGAGTTTTATAAATGTTGGAATTATTCTAGGGACTTTTTTGTTACTTCATTATACAAAAATTCCCTCGCCTATTGTTGTTATTGTCTGCCTGATTCTTGGCTACTTTTTATAGTAATTGTTGTTTTCAATTTCTCTTCTTACTTTTTGAGGAACCAAATAACGAATAGATTTCCCATTCCTTATTAGTTCACGGATCTCAGTTGAAGAAATGCCGATCAAAGGAGCCCTCAATATTTCCATTTTCCCCTTCATCTTGATTTCCATATCAAAACCGGGTCGGCGATAAATGAATATTTTATAATTGACAATTATTTCTTCAAAACTTTTCCATTTATCCAGGGTCTGAAAGCTATCACTTCCCATAATTATTGAAAATTCATGATTCGGGTATTTTTCTTTTAAATAGGAGAGGGTATTGATAGTATAAGAAGGTTTGGAAAGTTTGAATTCGATATTGGATACTTTAATCCGATCATCCGCAGAAGTTGCAATTCTGACAAGATTTAACCGATAGTTTTCATTTAACAATTCGTCGTCGCTTTTTAAAGGATTTTGGGGAGAAACAACAAACCAAATTCTTTTGAGCGCGGTTGTATTTAAAATATGATTGGCAATGATTAAATGTCCTGTATGAATAGGGTTGAAAGAGCCAAAAAATAAACCAATATGCATTTAATATATTGATAATCAATTTATTAATTCAACTTCAATATCTTTTGCTTCATTTAAACGAAGGCTCAGAGAATATCCCGAAACCTTTACTGATATCGGATCCCCAAATGGCGCCACCTGTTCTATTAAAATGCTTTCTCCGGGAACACATCCCATTTCCATTAATTTCAGGTATGTTTCTGTATTAATAAAACTTTTTATTATTGCTCTTTGACCTGGTTTTAATTCCGAAAGCTTTGCCATTTTGATATTCTTACAAAACTACTCCTGATATTTCTGATTTTGTTTACGAATTTTGAAAATATGGCCGACAATAATAACAGTTCTATTCATTTTTTCGTCAAAGACATTACCCTTGACTTAAGAAACAGAAGAAAACTCAAAGATTTTGTGAGTTTTTTGTTCAACAATGAGAAAAAAAAACTTAAAGAGCTTGATTTTATATTTTGCAATGACGAATTTCTTTTGGAGATCAACCGAAAATATTTAAAGCAGGATAATTATACCGATGTGATCAGTTTTGATCTATCCAACTCATCGGCAGAAATTATGGGTGAAATTTATATCAGTCTGCATAGAGTGAAAGACAATGCCGTACACCTTAAGCAAAGTTTTCTAACGGAACTTCATCGCGTCATCTTTCATGGGGCTTTGCATCTTTGCGGATATAATGATAAGTCAACGGGTGAACAGTTAAAAATGAGAAAGAAAGAAGAATACTATCTTAACCGCTATTTTGGTCAAGTTCCACGGAAAACTGTTTCTTAATGAAACTGTGTCTCGTGGAACTATTATATTTGCGAAATCAATGGCAAGAAAACAGTGGCAGGCAAGGACTGAAATCACCCCTGCTTTACTTAAGTTCAGGGAAAAAAGGAAATGGCAGATTGCTCTCAGGCGCTATGTTCTGGAAAAAAACCTATGCCCGTTTTATGCGCCTTATTTTGGCTTGGATATACAAAATATTAGAAAATGGTTTGAATATCAATTTGAAAAGAAAATGGGATGGGAGGATTTTAGTCAGAAATGGCAATTTGATCATGTAATTCCTGTCACCTATTTTGACTTTACTGATGAAAAAGAGTTGAGAATGTGTTGGAATTTTACCAATCTTCGGGTGGAAACTTTTCAACTGAACAAAAACCGAGGAAATAGGATTGATGTGCTTGGGGCGAAAAGTTATTTTAGGGAGCTATATGAAAGGACTCAATACAATCCCTGCTTGCGTTTATTAGAAAAAATAGCTCAAATCGAATTGTCTGAACTAATCAGTTCAAAGCAGCAACAGTCCTTCATTGTCGAGTTCAGGGACTATCTTAAACATATTGAAAACTATTCTTCCTTTGAGTTCGAGCTATTGAATAGCGGTCGTTCTATTGATGAGGTTCAAAAGGAAATCGACTTTCTGAAAAAGTATACAAGCTAAGCCGAAAGAAGGAAATACCTTTGCGCCATGTTTCCTGAATATGATATTATCGTGGTGGGAGCCGGTCATGCCGGTTGTGAAGCTGCAGCGGCTGCCGCAAATCTTGGCTCGAAAGTTCTATTGATAACGATGAACATGCAGACTATTGCTCAAATGAGTTGCAATCCTGCCATGGGTGGAATAGCAAAAGGGCAAATAGTCCGTGAAATAGATGCCTTGGGAGGTTATTCAGGTATTGTTTCCGATAGTTCCATGATCCAATTCAGAATGCTGAACAAATCTAAAGGACCGGCCATGTGGAGTCCCAGGTCACAAAATGACAGGATGCTGTTCTCTTTGAAATGGAGGGAAATGCTTGAGAAGACCAGTAATATTGATTTTTACCAGGATATGGTAAACGGCATTCTGATTAAAGGGCGAAAAGTTAATGGCATAGTAACAGGTTTGGGGCATGAAATAAGAGCAAAAGTAGTCGTGCTAACCAACGGAACTTTTCTTAATGGAATCATTCACATTGGGGAAAAAAATTTCAGAGGTGGAAGGGTCGCAGAAAAGGCTTCATCAGGAATCACCGAACAATTAACGAGTATTGGTTTTCAAAGCCATAGATTGAAAACAGGTACTCCTCCACGAGTTGATGGCCGAAGTTTGGATTATAGTAAAATGGAAGAACAACCCGGAGATCCAGAAATAACCGGTTTTTCATTTCTTGATATTCTAAAACCCAAAAAACAAAAAAGCTGCTGGATCACTTATACAAACACCAAAGTCCATGACATTTTAAAAACGGGTTTCGACAAAAGCCCGATGTTCTCAGGGCGAATTGATGGAATAGGGCCAAGGTATTGTCCAAGCATTGAAGATAAGATCAATCGATTTGCGGAAAGAGACAGGCATCAACTCTTCATTGAACCAGAGGGTTGGAATACTGTGGAAATATATGTAAATGGCTTCTCGACCTCTCTCCCTGAAGAAGTCCAATACGAAGCACTTCGTAGTGTTCCCGGTTTTGAAGCTTCAAAGATTTTTAGACCCGGATATGCTATTGAATATGATTACTTCCCCCCCACACAATTAAAATATTCACTTGAAACTCAATTGATTGATAATCTTTTCTTTGCGGGGCAAATAAATGGAACTACAGGTTATGAAGAAGCTGCTTGCCAGGGATTGATGGCTGGGATAAATGCCCATCAAAAAACAAAAAACCTTCTCCCGCTAATTTTAAAGAGGAGCGAAGCATATATTGGAGTATTAATTGACGACTTAATTAGCAAAGGCACTGAAGAGCCATATCGGATGTTTACTTCCAGGGCCGAGTTCAGAACATTGCTCAGACAGGATAATGCAGACCTGCGATTGACGGAATTAAGTTATCGATTGGGTTTAGCCTCACAGGATAGAATTGAAAAAGTTATTCAAAAGAAAAATGACGTAAAGGCTATAAAAGCTATCTTAAAAGAAACAGTGGCCGAGCCGGAAGAAATAAACCCTTATCTCAATTCTATTAATTCATCTGCAATATCTGAAAAACAAAAAGTTGAAAAAATACTGTTGCGCCCCGATGTAGAACTGAAAGGCCTCATAGCAAATTTTTCTAAGCTCAAAACTACTTTAAATTCTTTTCAAAAGGAGGCAATTGAACAAGCATCGATACAAATCAAATACGACGTTTACATAGAGAAAGAAAAAGAGCTGATACAAAAAATGAATCAATTAGAAAACCTGGTGATCCCTGAAAATTTTGATTTCAAAAAAATCCAGGCTTTGGGTAACGAAGCAAGAGAAAAACTTATTAAAATCAAACCGCGGACTCTTGGACAAGCAAGTCGTATTTCTGGTATTAACCCAAGCGATGTTCAAATTTTAATGGTGTATATGGGAAGATAATCTTCCAAAACATCACGCCCCGGAAAATTTCTTTCTACGGTCTGATTTCCGTACTATTCCTAATTTAGAAACACTTCAACGTAATACGGAGGTATTTCCTTTATGTGGTGTGGGGCGGGATCGAACCGCCGACACAAGGATTTTCAGTCCTTTGCTCTACCAACTGAGCTACCGCACCAATTGATTGAAATCTCAAATTCCAATCGGGCAGCAAATATACCGGGATTTTGCAAAACCCATAAACCCAGCTATGAGATTTGGAGATTTTATAGCCTCACATTCCATATTGAGCGAGAAATTTTATTCGCATGATCTTGAGCTGCTCCCAGGTAAACTCAAATTCTACCAGCTCTTCCTGTGCAACCTGTAAAGAAGATGTTTCGCAGTTTTTAAAATAATCCAGGACCTCTTCCTGTTCATTTTCATCAATCATCTGCTCAATGGCATAATCCAGATTCAACTTTGTACCACTGGCCGTAATGGTCTCCATTTCTTCCAGTAAATCATCCAAGCGCATATCTTTGTTCTTAGCGATCGTCTCCAATGGAATCTTTTTATCTGTTTGTTGAATGATATAGACCTTCAAGCCGCTTTTATTCACGATACTCTTCATAACAAAATCATCGGGCCTTTCAATTCCGTTTTCTTCCACATATTTTGCGGTTAACTCAACAAACGGTTTTCCATAGCGTAATGCCTTTCCCTTGCTTACTCCCTGGCATTTTTCCAATTCTACCACATTTGTTGGGTACAATGTTGCCATATCCTGTAAGGAAGATTCAAGGAAAATTACAAAAGGCGGCAAGTTCTTTTTCTTTGCTTCCTTTTGACGAAGATCTTTCAACATTTCAAATAATCGATCGTCCGCTGCCGCAACTGTTGCTGCTTCACCATTTTCATCATCATCTTCATTTGCTTCTTCAAAAAGATTATTTAAAACAATTTTGAACGATTTTGGTCTTTTTAAAAACTCTTCCCCTTTTTTGGTAATCTTAAGTACACCATATTCCTCAATATCCTTGCTTAACAGGTTCTCCAATAACATTTGCCTGACCAACGAATTCCAAAAATGAGGAGGTTGATCATTGCCGGTTGCAAAAACACTTAGTCCATCATGACGAAACATTTGTATTTGAGGAGTGAGTTTTCCAATGATAATGTTAACCACATATTCAGTGGCAAAGCGTTCATCCAATGCTTTGATAGCTTTTAAGGCCAATGCTGTTTGTTCCTTTGCTTCTACTTTTTCTTTGGGATGTTTACAATTATCACAATTTCCGCAATTTTCTTTTTGATATTCTTCGCCGAAATACCCCAATAGGGTCTTTCTACGACAAACGCCACTTTCAGCAAAAGCAACTGTTTCGTTGATAAGCTGGGCCCCAACTTCTCTTTCACTAAGTGGCTTATCTCTCATCAGATGCTCAAGCTTTGAAACATCTTTATGCGAGTAGTACAAAATGCATTTGCCTTCCATTCCATCACGGCCCGCCCGACCTGTTTCCTGGTAATAGTTTTCTATGCTTTTCGGAATGTTATAATGGATCACAAACCTTATATCTGGTTTATCAATTCCCATTCCAAATGCAATTGTTGCAACAATCACCTGGACATCTTCATTTAAAAATTGATCCTGCCTTTCTGTTCTTATTTTACTGTCAATACCGGCATGATATGCGACTGCCTTAATATCATTTTTCTGAAGAAGCTCAGCTAATTCTTCAGTCGTTTTCCTGTTGGTAGTATAAATAATGCCACTCTTACCTTTATTCTGGCTAATAAACCTTACAAGACTCTTTAATGTCTGCTCTTTCCTGATCTTAGGCTGTATTTCATAATACAGATTAGACCTGTTAAATGAAGTTGTATAAATTTTTGGCTCACGTAAGTCGAGATTCTTTATAATATCACTTTGCACCTTTGGAGTAGCGGTAGCTGTTAAAGCTATTACCGGCACATCAGGATTTATCTGGATCATCATTTCCCTGAGCCTTCTGTATTCGGGACGAAAATCATGACCCCATTCCGAAATACAATGAGCTTCATCAACCGCAAAAAATGAAATTTTTAAATCGCTGAAAATATCAAGGTTTTCCTGTTTGGTCAGCGTTTCGGGAGCAACATACAGCAGTTTTGTTCTGCCGGTTTGGAGATCATCGTGTATTTCCCTGATTTCCTTTTTATTTAATGTCGAATTGAGAAAATGAGCTACATCATCTTTGCTGCTGTAACCCCGAACCAGGTCAACCTGGTTTTTCATTAAAGCTATCAGGGGGCTTACAATAATGGCAAGTCCATCACTTACCATCGCCGGTAACTGATAGCATAAACTTTTCCCGCCACCTGTTGGCATTACTACAAACGTATCACGACCCGCCAATACGGATTCAATGATCTTTTCCTGGCTGCCTTTAAATCTATCAAATCCGAAATGCTCCTGGAGTGCAGTATGAAGGTCTAGCTTTTTCTTTGCGGAAATTTCCTCTTTATCCTTGATAAACTTTTTTCCGGCAGGTTTTTTTGCAGTAGTAGTCGCCATTTTATTTTTTGCTCCATGCCCCATGGGCTTTTAATTAAGGTACTGATTTTAGCTGACCAAAATGTCTTTAAAGAATTGTTTTTTTATACACCTGGCTTATCGATCTGTTTCTTTAGCAATAAGCCCGACATTTATGCATTAAACGGGCAAAATGATTGTTTGAATATTTTATAAAACTTACTTCAGACAATGTTCCGGCCACGGTTAAATCTAATTTGGCAAGACCGCGAATTTACAAAGCAATTGGGTAGGCTAAAGTTAAAATTATCAACCCAATCTTTGACGGAATGTAATTCCTTGTAAATCCTATAAATTTGCGACCTCAATTGATGCAAGTCAATTTAACATTAAACGAATGCCGCCTTCCATTAGACAAACAGCCCTCCGCACTATACAAATGGAAGCTCAGTCCATTCAGAGCTTAAGTAAATCTGTCAATAAAGATTTCCAAAAAGCAATTGACGCTATTGCTGATTGCAAAGGTCGTTTGGTGATAAGTGGTATAGGAAAAAGTGCGATCATCGCGCAAAAAATTGTTGCCACCCTGAATTCCACCGGAACTCCGTCGGTTTTTATGCATGCAGCAGACGCTATTCATGGTGATCTAGGAATTGTTCAACAGGAAGATGTTGTAATGATTATCAGCAAAAGCGGAAGCAGCCCGGAAATAAAAGTATTGGTTCCCCTCATCAAAAATCTTGGAAACGTTTTGATTGGAATGGTTGGTAATAACGCTTCTTATCTTGCCAAACAATCAAATATCATTCTTGACACCACGGTTGAGCAGGAAGCCTGTCCTAATAATCTTGCGCCAACCACGAGCACAACTGCCCAGTTGGTAATGGGCGATGCCATTGCTGTTTGCCTGATGAGTCTGAAAGGATTTGACTCTGATGATTTTGCAAAACTTCATCCCGGGGGCATGCTTGGGAAAAAATTATACCTGCGCATTTCCGATATTTATACTTACAACGAAAAACCTGTTGTGTTTTTAAATCAATCATTAAAAGAAGTGATTGTAGAAATAACAAAAAAAAGATTGGGCGCCACAGCTGTTTGTGATCGGAAAAAAATGCTGCATGGTATTATTACAGATGGTGATCTGAGAAGAATGTTGGAAAAAAATCATTTTGCTGAAAATAGTAAGGCGAAAGATATCATGACGTCAAATCCAAAAACTATTGATGCAAATGAATTAGCTGTGACCGCACTTGACCTGATGCGCAGGCATGAAATAAGTCAACTGCTCGTCGTGAAAGAAAAAAAATATTTAGGAATGATTCACCTCCATGATCTTTTGAAAGAAGGGTTTATATAAAATTAACCGCGGGAACTGAAGATATGAACAAACATCATTATGTGGCTATTATGGCCGGCGGAATCGGAAGTCGTTTTTGGCCAATGAGCCGTACAAATTATCCGAAACAATTCATTGACATTCTCGGGGTGGGTAAAACGCTTATTCAACAAACCTTTGAACGATATTCTAAAGTGGTGCCTGCAGAAAATATTTTTGTGGTTACTTCAAATGAATATGCTGCCCTGGTGAAAAAACAGCTGCCCGAAATAGCTGAAGAAAACATTTTGAGCGAGCCATACCGAAAAAATACGGCGCCTTGCATTGCCTATATTTCTTTTAAATTAATAGATAAAGACCCGAAGGCCTGTATGGTTGCTGCCCCGGCTGATCACCTCGTTTTGGAAACAGATGAGTTTGTAAAAACAAACCACAACGCTCTGAATTTTGTTGATCATTTAAACGCTTTCGTAACCCTTGGAATAAAGCCAGGCTATCCCAACACGGGTTATGGATATATACAACATGATACTATTGAAGCAGCTCCCGGCATTTTTAAAGTGAAAACTTTTACAGAAAAACCTAATCTCGAGTTGGCAAAAACCTTTATTTCAAGTGGCGATTTTCTATGGAATGCGGGGATCTTTTTCTGGAAGGTGAAAAATATTTTAACTGCTTTTGAAAAATACCTGCCCGAAATGTACGAGGTCTTTGTTGCAGAAAAAGACAAGTTCAATACGAGTGAAGAGGCTTCGGTTCTAAATAATATTTACCCCCAATGTTCAAATATTTCCATTGATTTCGGGATCATGGAAAAAGCGGACAATGTATATGTAATTCCTGCAGCTTTTGGATGGAGTGACCTCGGAACATGGAAAAGCGCCTGGGAAAACATCAAAAAAGATCCTTTGGAAAATGCAATCGCAGGAAAAAAGGTGATTGTCATAGATGCGGCAAAATGCATGGTGCATGTACCAGACACAAAATTGGTTGTGCTTCAGGGGTTGGAAAATTATATTGTTGTAGACACAAAAGATGTTTTGCTTATCTGTAAAAAAGAAAAAGAGCAGGAAATTAAGGATTATGTAGCCGAAGTTAAAAAAGCCGCAGGCGATAAATATTTATAAATTTCCCGGGCATTCATAAACTTCGCACCTTCGGAAAACCTGAATTGACAAACCATAATTTATTACTTATTCCTTTTCTATGAGTTCATCATTTCCACTTAGCTGTATTCTTTTCCTGGATATTGAAACTGTTCCCCAGCAAGAGACATATGAAAATCTGCCCAACGATTGGAAAAATTTATGGGACCAGAAAGCTTCTTATTTAATCAGGAACAAAGAAACGGAAACCGCACAAAGCATTTATTCCCGCGCCGGCATTTATGCAGAATTTGGGAAAATTATTTGCATCAGTTGCGGAATAATCCAGGGCGCCGGTGAAGAAAAAAAAATTATAATAAAATCATTTTGCGGGGATGACGAAAAAATATTGCTGCACTTCTTTTGCGAAATGCTGAACAAATGGAGTGCTGACGGGAACAAATATCTCTGCGCACACAACGGAAAAGAGTTTGATTTCCCTTACCTGTGCCGCAGATTGATCGTTAATCATCTTTCCATTCCTGAAATCTTAAAACTCCACGGAAAAAAGCCCTGGGATGTTCCTCACTTAGATACTTTGGATCTGTGGAAATTCGGAGATTATAAAAGTTATATTTCATTAAATCTTATTGCTCATACATTGGGTATTGCTTCGCCCAAGGATGATATTGATGGAAGCAAAGTTCATGAAGTGTACTGGAAAGAAAAAAATCCTGACCGCATCGTTGCCTATTGCCAGAAAGATGTAGTAACCGTAGCCCAGGTGTTTTTAAGAATGAATGATGAGTCTTTAATTAAACCTGAGAATATAGAAATAAAAAGTTTAAAAATCTGAAATTCTAATTAAAAATATGGAACGCATTAATTATTCATCTGGTTCAAAATGGGAGGATATTATAGGATACAGCCGTGCAGTAAAGATTGGAAACGTGGTCGAAGTAACCGGCACTGTAGCCAGTGGACCCGATGGACAGGTTGTTGGGAAAAACGATGCCTACACTCAGACCAAATATGTCTATAAAAAAATTGAAGATGTTTTGAAAAGGGCCGGTGCCGAAATGAAAGACGTGGTAAGAGTGAGAATGTTTGTTACAGACATTTCAAGATGGCAGGAATATGGCAAAGCTCATAGCGAATTTTTTAAGGAGATTAAGCCCTGCAACACAATGATTGAAATCAGGGCGCTGATTGAACCGGAATATCTAATTGAGATAGAAGCAACAGCTATTATTGTATGAATATTGAAACACTACGTGAATATTGTCTAAGCAAGCCCGGAGTCGAAGAAACACTGCCCTTCGGACCGGATACCCTCGTATATAAAGTCGGGGGAAAAGTCTTTTTGTTGACCGGCATTGGTGAGGGCCAGCTAAGTTTTAACGTAAAATGCGATCCTGAACTTGCAATAGAATTAAGAGAACAGCATTCGTGTGTACTGCCGGGTTATCATATGAATAAAAAACACTGGAATACGATTTTGGTTGACGGCTCTGTTCCGGTAAAACAACTAAAAAACTGGATTGATCATTCATATGAATTGGTCGTAAAAAAATCCCCTTCCGCAAAAAGTAAAACGTAAGAGCGGGAAAAATTAATTATCCCTTTTGCCTACGCACATTTATTAACTTAATTTTCATCTTAGATACCTTTGCTAAAAATTTCATCTTTGCAAATACACTCTAAGCTTCCCGCCGTTGGTACTACCATTTTTACCGTGATGAGTGCCCTGGCTGCAGAATATAATGCCGTTAATCTTGGGCAGGGGTTTCCTGATTATTCAATGAGCGAAGAATTAATTGCTCTCGTGGACCAGGCTATGAGAAAAGGGTTCAATCAATATGTTCCCATGCAGGGATATATGCCTTTGAGAGAAGCCATAGCAGAAAAAATTTACTCGTCATATAAAACGATCCTAAATCCGGAGACACAAATTACGATCACGCCCGGCGGTACTTATGCTATCTACACTGCCCTTACAACGGTATTACAACCCGGTGACGAGGTGATCATTTTTGAGCCTGCTTATGATAGTTATATTCCGAATGTAGAAGTAAACGGAGCGGTGCCGGTATTAATTGATCTGAAATTCTCGGATTATAAAATTGACTGGGGTGAAGTACGTCAAAAAATATCTTACAGAACAAGGATGATCATGCTTAACTCTCCCCATAACCCGACTGGATCTGTTCTGTCTGAAAATGATATTAATGAACTCCGCTCAATTGTGAAAGAAACAAATATTTTCATTTGCAGTGATGAAGTGTATGAACATTTGATTTTTGATAATATTTCGCACCAGTCGATCCTTCGATATCCTGATCTGCTAGAAAGGAGTTTTGTTTGTTTTTCGTTTGGAAAAGTTTATCATTGTACTGGTTGGAAACTCGGTTATTGCATTTCTTCGCCTGAATTAATGAAAGAATTCAGAAAGGTTCATCAATTCAATTGCTTCTCCTGCCACACTCCCTCGCAGGTTGCATTATCGAAATTTTTATCCAATAAAGATTACTATTTATCCTTGTCTTTTTTCATGCAGCAAAAAAGAGATCATTTCGTGACCTTAATGAAGAACACAAAATTCGGGTTGTTAAAGAGCAGCGGAAGTTATTTCATTTGTGCTGTTTACAATAGGATCAGCGATGAGGCCGATAAAGACTTTTCAATTCGCCTTACAAAAGAATATGGCGTAACCACTATCCCCGTTTCGGTTTTTTACAGATCGGGAACCGACAATAAGGTTGTTCGCTTTTGTTTCGCAAAAAAGAATGAAACACTTGAAGCCGCCGTTGAGCGGCTGGTTAAAATCAAATGAGGATCCACCAGAGATATAAAGGAATTTTTTACATGCTGCTTGCCGCTTTGGGCTTTTCGCTCATGGGTGGCTCTGCAAAACTGCTGAAAGGAAATTTTAATGCCGGTCAGCTTGTATTCTTCCGCAACCTGGTTGGCGCAATCGGATTAACCGCCGCATTTATTGCAAAGCCGCCGATAAACAAGGGAGGAAAATTTCACTGGCTTATTTTTCGTGGACTGATGGGTACTGTTGCCTTATATACTTTACTGTATTGTGTGTTACACATACCGTTAAGCACCGCAATGACCTACAACCTTACTTCCGCCATTTTCATTGCCTTGTTTTCCTTTTTATTTTTTAAAGAATATCATGGACCGGCAGTATTAATTGCTGTAATGATTGGTTTTATTGGAATGTTGCTCGTTTATAAACCCAATATGCATTACCCCTGGTATTATCATGCTATTGGTTTGCTTTCGGGAATTGTTTCTGCAATTGCGTACATCACACTTGGCAGGCTGGCCCCATATTATGATTCAAGAGTAATCGTGTCTTCGTTTATCTTTTGCGGAATACTAATTCCCTCCCTGTTTATGATCATCGGGTGGATCGCTCATTTTCCAAATGACGATTTTTTCTTTATTCAATGGCGATGGCCCAAAGGAGTTGAATGGATCTACATTTTATGGCTTGGGCTGGCTGCTCTATTCGGGCAATACTTTGTAACAAAAGCTTACGGAGCAGATAAAGCGGGAATTGTTTCCGTATTTGGATATTCAAATATTATTTTTTCTGTTTTCATCGGTATGGCATTAGGTGATGCTTTTCCGGGCATCGTTTCGTGGACGGGCATATTTTGCATTATTCTCAGCGGTGTTATTATTTCAATGGTAAAAAGAAAAACATCGGAAGTTTAATGTTGGTGTGTTGCATATCTGTTCTGCAAAAATTTATAGCTCTCCTTTTCGCTGGCCAAGGAGAATAAACAAGAATAGGCTTCTAAAATCAAAAGACCCGAAAAATAAAGCAGGCGGACCATAAACTTTGCGCTAATTAAAAACGCAGTTACTTTGCGGCAAACATTATTGTTTGAAACAACCGCTTTTTTCTACTGCTACATACACCTTCCTTTTCTCATTACTTGGATTAGTTTATGTAGCCGGTCTTTTTGTTCCCCTGATGGATAATGATTCGGCGCATCATGCCAACATTGCTCTTCACATGTATCTTAATCGTGACTATGTAAACCTGATTGACGCCGGAAAAGATTATCTGGATAAACCTCATTTGCTTTTTTGGCTCTGTGCGACCAGCTACAAATTTTTCGGCATCACCTCTTTTGCTTACAAATTTCCCTCTTTTTGTTTTACCATTCTTGGAACGTATTCCACCTTTCGTTTAGGAAAATCCTTATACAATAATGAGATTGGAAGGTTGTCTGCGCTCATTGTGGCTTCTGCGTTTTCCTATATCCTGGCAAACAATGATGTTCGAATGGATGCGATCCTTACAGCGTGTGTTG
>JBIOGV010000058.1:0-15727 GCA_044448365.1 Chitinophagales bacterium | reverse complement strand
GTCGATGAATTTGTATCATTTTTCTCATAATGAAGCGAAAGTTTTTTCAGCATTTGAATCAAAGAAGGTTCATCCAGAAATTTTATTTGTCCTCTTGCATGTATGGAAATATAATTCCAGGTCGATGCTTGCTGAGGATTGCCACTGTACCAGGTACCGCTTACATAAGTATGCGCGCCTGTAAACAAAGCAAGCACATTTGGGTTTTCCTCAAAAGCCATATGGTGATCTGATTTTTTTGCAATATGCCCGTAAATAAAAATTTTATCATCTTTCTGATCAATCAACACGGGAATTTGTGTAGCCTCAATTCTTTTATTTGCATCACAACCGATCAAAGTAATGAAAGGATGATTGTGCATGAATTCTATTACTTTCTCTTTGTCTTGTTCTTTATAGTGAGGATAGTTGTACATACAGAACCACGATTTTTTTGATTAAAATGATTCAAAAGAAATAGAACACATTGTTACGCTATTATCTTATTAATCTTAAATAATCCTGACAATCACGGTTCTATCACTTCGGCAACTCTTTCCGAACTAAGGTTTGCATTTCGCATGGCAATGCTACGCACGACATTATCCGCAAATTCCTGGAATGCTTTTTTGCTGATCTCATCATCACTCATCATTACAGGTATGCCGGCATCCCCGCCTTCACGAATGCTTTGTACAAGCGGTATCTGCCCTAAAAAAGCAATATCATATTCTTCGGCAAGGACTTTACCACCTTCTTTTCCGAAAATATAATATTTATTATCGGGAAGTTCTGCAGGAATAAAATAACTCATATTCTCGACCAAACCGATGACCGGCACATTGATCTGTGCTTGCCCAAACATGGCGATCGCTTTTTTTGCATCCGCAAGAGCCACCTCCTGCGGAGTTGTTACGATCACGGCCCCGGTTACCGGCACAGTTTGTACCAGTGTAAGATGAATATCACCGGTTCCGGGCGGCATATCAATTACCAGGTAGTCGAGCTCATCCCAATACACATCTGTTACGAATTGACGAATCGCACTGCTTGCCATCGGTCCGCGCCAGACCACTGCGTTCTTTTCATCGACGAGCAACCCGATACTTATCAATTTTATTCCATATCGTTCAAGAGGTGCGATCATTCCTTTTTCCCCAATCTCGATCATCAACGGCCTCTCCCCGCGAACACCAAACATGATCGGCACACTCGGTCCATAAATATCTGCATCCATCAATCCAACTTTTGCTCCTCCCTGGGATAATGCCAAAGCAAGATTGGCTGCAACGGTGCTTTTCCCTACTCCGCCCTTTCCACTGACTACTGCAATTATATTTTTCACTTTTGGCAACACAGCTCCGCTATCGGATCGTTTAGTTGTTGTGTTCGATGTGAATTTTACATTCACTATAGCTGAAGGATTGACAAAACTCTTTATGGATTTGATACAATCATTTTTGATCATATCTTTCAAAGGGCAGGCCGGGGTAGTAAGCACAACGGTAAAGGAAACATAATTACCTTCAACAGAGATGTCTTTTACCATATTAAGGGAAACGATATCTTTTCCAAGGTCGGGTTCCTGCACATTACTCAGGGCTTTTAATATGTCATCAGTCGTCATCTGGGGTCTGATTTTTGTAGTTTTTTAAATGGTGATATTGCCTGTTCGTTAAAATGATTATAAAAAAACAATTTTCAGCGCAAAGGTAACCATCAATCGTGTGATTTGTTTTTCGATTTAAACAACTTGTCTTTATTTTGAGGCGAAATGAAAAAAATTCTGTTATACGCTGGAATTGCTTTTTTCATAATACCAATAACTGCTAAAGCCCAGTTTGAAACCGTCCGTGATTCCGTGGTGCAGTTATATGGAATTGTGATGACGGCCGATAGCCTTGTAGGTATTCCCGCTGTGAGTGTGACAATAAAGGGGCAGAACCGTGGTACCATTACCAATAACCAGGGTGTGTTCTCGATTGTTGTATTAAAAGGTGATGTGATCGATTTTACGCACGTCAGTTACAAACCAAAGGAAATTAGGATTCCCAGGACTCTTGATGGTAATCAATATAGCATCGTACAATTAATGGTGGAAGATACTGTCTATTTACCCGCTACCATTATTCGACCACGGCCGACTCCGCAGCAATTTGCAAGGGATTTTGTAAACGAAAAGGTGAATGATGATGATATTGAGATCGCACGCAAAAACACGGATGCTGCGAAACGAAGGATCTTGTTGCGCTCAGTCCCCGGTGATGCAAATGAAGCGACGCAGTTACAATTCCGCAACATTGCAAATAAAGCAAGCTATGCCGGCCAGGCTCCTCCCATGAACATTTTTAATCCGGCCGCATGGGCTGAATTTATACAAGCCTGGAAGAGGGGTGATTTTAAGAATAAACAATAGAGCCTCCTGCCCCCTAAGGGGGTACTTAGATCGAAATGGGTTTACTTATTTTGTAAGTTTCTTAAAATTGTTACCTGATATTTTTGTCACCAGCTGCTGTATTTCATTGCATCGTCCCTTGCGTCGCACACTTCTGCTTCATATAGAATGGCATCAATAAAGCTATCGTTAGAATCTTAACTTCTTACATTTGTCTGTAAATGTTTTTATAATATACTACTCCCTCTAAGAAGGGTTTTTAAAAACTCCCCTTTGGGGCAAGGAAAATTTCAATTATATGACTAACACTGGGGGCTTTTCTGTTATTGGCGCCGGCACCATGGGTAACGGCATTGCGCATGTGTTTGCACAGCATGGATTTGAAGTGAATCTTATCGATGTTTCTGAAGAGCAGTTAAAAAAAGCCATTCACACAATCGGTAAGAATCTTGACCGGCAAATAGCTAAAGAAATCATTCGTAAAGAAAAAAAAGAAGAGACATTAGCAAATATTACCACCAGTACTTCAATACAAGAAAGCGTAAAAAATGCAGGGCTTGTTATTGAAGCAGCAACAGAAAATGTAGAAATAAAGTTGAAAATTTTTAAAGAAATTGACGATGCCTCTCCTGCCGGTTGTATTCTTGCAACAAACACTTCATCAATTTCCATTACAAAAATTGCTTCTGTTACAAAAAGGCCGGAAATGGTTATCGGCATGCATTTCATGAATCCTGTTCCAGTGATGAAACTGGTTGAGATCATTAACGGCTATTCAACAAAAAAAGAAGTAACAGAAAAAATCGTTGAAATAACAAAACTACTTGGAAAAGTTCCCTGTGTTGTAAATGATTACCCCGGTTTTGTTTCCAACCGGATCTTAATACCGATGATCAATGAGGCGATCTGTAGTTTACACGAAGGAGTGGCAGGCGTGGCAGAGATTGATGAAGTAATGAAACTAGGCATGGCGCATCCAATGGGACCCTTGCAGCTGGCAGATTTTATCGGTCTTGATGTTTGCATTTCTATTTTACATGTATTACAGGATGGCTTTGGAAATCCAAAATATGCTCCCTGCCCTTTGCTTACAAATATGGTTGCTGCAGGCAAGCTGGGAGTAAAAACCGGGGAAGGATTTTATAAATATGAACCGGGAAGTAAAGAGTTGGTGGTGAGTGCAAGGTTTACGAAGTGAAAATGACTATCAGAATGTATAAATTCAAACCTTCACAGAATATCATTTGTGTTCTTTGTGCATTCTTTGTATTCTCCGTGACCTCCACATTGCACATTAGGGTCACAACGGGCACAAAGGTTTCACGAAGACCACAAAGAATGCAATGGTTGTTACATCCGTATAGTCAATTAAAATAAAATAATTGATGAGTGAGCCGGGAAAATTTCAAACTGGTCGTCCCTTAGAAAATTTAAATCAAAAAGGAGCAACTGATGTCTCCGCGCCTGGTAATGGGATAAATATATGGGTCATCATAGGCTACATTTCTTCTCTTTTTGGCGGTTTATTCGGAATTTTTATCGGATCAGTTATAATAACCGCAAAGAAGATTTTACCCGGCGGCCCGGTCATTTACGTTTTTAATGAGCGAAACAGGAAACATGGAAAAATAATTTTGTATCTCAGCAGCATCATATTGGTTTTATCCATTCTTTTTTTTATGAATTGGTTTTTCCTGGAGAAGATCTTATTTGGCAAAAGGTAAGCTTGGAGTTAGATGAAGGAAACAACAACAATCATCTTTTTTGAAGGGAGTAAATTGGGTAGTGGTACAGTTTGAAGTTTTTTAAACCACCAAGACATAGAGAACAGTGAGAAGCACAGAGATTATATGTGTCCCTCTATGTCCTTAATGCCTAAGTGGTAATATATTTTCAAACTGTACCACTACCTAAATTTGCAATCGCACAGTGATACCTGCATTTAATATAAGTTAATTCTGCTATTCTCCAAACCTTTAATTTCATTTAGCCGGATCAATACAAGCTCTATGGTTTTTTTAGGTATCCCAATATCCATCGTACAAAACAATTCTGTTTGTTGCTTAAGAATGGAACAATTGTGTTTCTTTATTATCATCATCACCTCATTCATCCTGGTATAATCAAACTGTAAATGATAATTTATTTCAATAGACTTTCGAACAGTTGGTGTTGTTTGTAAAGCCAGGGCTGTTGCGGTTTTATATGCATTGATCAACCCCGGTACGCCTAATAATGTTCCCCCAAAATATCGTACAACAATTACAGAGAGGTTTGTTAATTGCCTGCTATCGATCTGTCCCAAAATGGGTTTACCTGCTGTGCCAGAAGGCTCTCCATCATCGCTGCAGCGGAAACTATTTCCATCAGTTCCTAACCGATATGCAAAGCAATGATGCCTTGCTTTTGGGTGCTCATCTTTTAATTCTTTTAATCTTCTTTTAAAATCGCCTGTATCCCTGATTGGAAAAGCATAAGCAATAAACTTGCTTCCACGATCTTTGAATTCGGCTATCGGGGATCTTTCAATTGTATGATAAAATTCTGAATTCATAAAGCGGCTTCACCGCTTGCTAAAATAGTTTCTGAAAGACTGGTTCCAATCTTATTATTTTATTCCAGCCCGCATTTTCAACTCAGCTACCGGCATCGTGGTCATCCTGCCGAGCGGCTTTCCATTCCTGTATGTAATGACTCTCAGGTTAGAAGCATCTTTCGGAACGATCAATGGTTCTGTATATTCCGGGTAAAAATTATCCGGGAATGAATTGTCAAAACTGTAATAGATCTTTAAACCTTCTATTTCCGTTCCTAATTCAACGATCACCTGGTTGTCAGTACTTTTTGTCGCCTTAAAAATTGGATCATACACGCTGGGTGCATATTTCTTTTCCGCTGCATCAAACCGTGAAAATTGTTTTTCAACTCTTGGCTCAAAATCATTCCAGTTTCTTTTTTCTTTCGGCGACCACAAAACTTCGGCTGTGGCAAAAGCTCTCGGCCAAACCATGTATTGTTCATGTCGCATGTTGTACACTTGTTCGGTCCATAAATTTGCCTGGCCACCTTTAATATATTTTGGGTCAATACTATCAGGCAACGGCTCAAATTCATAAGCTTTTTTTAATCGAAGTTCAGCATATACATGAGGCTCCATCACTTCATCGCTTTGCATATAATCAAGATAAGTGTAAGTCGTTGGGCTCATCACCACTTCATGACCCATTTTAGCTGCGGCAATACCACCCTGCATCCCTCTCCAGCTCATCACGGCTGCATTGGGTGCTAATCCACCTTCCAATATTTCATCCCAGCCAATCACTTTCTTTCCTTTTGATTCAATGATCTTCTCGACACGTTTTTCAAAATAACTTTGCACTTCTTCCTGTGTTTTTAATCCTTCTCTCTGCATCAATGCTTTGACAGCATCACTTTTCTCCCAAAAATTTTTGGGGCATTCATCCCCGCCTACATGGATGTATTCAAATGGAAATAATTGCGCAAGCTCTGTAAAAACCTTGTCCAGAAAATCATACACTTTTTCATTGGCAGGACAAAGCGTATTGTCAACTCCTGCAATTGGCGGAGCACCATGAGACCAATCCATAAATGATTCACCGGAGTTTACATGATAATTTTCGGCTCCCGGCGTACAGGATAATTCCGGGTAAGAAACCACTGCTGACAGGCTATGACCCGGAACATCTATTTCAGGCAAAATATTTACAAACCGATCTTTTGCATACTGAACGATCTCCTTAATATCATCTTGCGTGAAAAAGCCTCCGAAGTTGCGTGGTTCACCAGGCGATGGAGCAGAAAATTCCCCAAAAGTTCCGGTCTTCTTTACATTCCATGCTCCTACCGAGGTAAGTTTCGGCAAACTTTTTATTTCAACCCTCCATCCCTGGTCATCGGTCAGATGTAAATGCAGAAGATTGTATTTGTACTTCACCATATCATCAATAAATTCTTTGACCTGCTCCTTTGTAAAGAAATGCCGTGATACATCAAACATCAATCCTCTCCAGCCAAAGCGGGGATAATCGATGATCTCAACCGCAGGAATTGTCCATGAAATATTTTTTTCCAGTTTTTTGCTTTCAATTTCCTTAGGTAATAACTGGAGAATGGTTTGCACACCATAAAACAAACCAGCTGGCTTATTTGCAGAAATGGTTACCTTATTTGGTGTAACTGATAATTTATATCCTTCATTGCCCAAGGCTTTATCGGCAGAAGAAAGCAGAACAAGGAGGATAGAATTACCAGCCTCCGTCTTATTTACTATTGAAACCTTGTATCCTGCCGGAGTCGCGATGGCCATGGAAAGAAAATTGGCAACTCTTCTGGCATCTGCATCAGCAGAAGTGAGCACGATCACAGATTTATTATTGATCTTGAATGACCCGGTTTTTTGAACTGCTGAAACAGGTAAGGGAATAATTGATAGATCAGGAGTAGATTGAGCAAATAAAATTAAGCTACATACAAAAAAATGGAATGAAACAAGCAATTTTTTCATATTAAATATTTAAGACATTAAGATACGAAGATGAAGCTAACTATATTATGATTGAATTCATTTTATCCACTTGAGGGAACGACAATAAATTTTCCCGGTACTTTATTAAACATATCCGATAAGTCATTCGGCTTCAGAAAAAAAAATTACCTTTTCACAAATTTATGAGAATGAAAAGCAAGATTCTTCGTTCTGTATTTTTCTTTTTATTTTGTTTTGGAGCCTATTGCTCTTTTGCCAATCCTGCTGATGATCATCCGACATTGCCAATTGGTTCAAAAGCCCACGATTTTTCTTTGAAAGGTGTTGATGGTAAAACCTATACTCTGGCATCCTTCAATAAATTTAAGATACTTGTTATCATTTTTACCTGTAACCACTGTCCTACTGCACAAGCTTACGAAGATCGTATCATACAACTTACAAAAGATTATGTTCCAAAAAATGTGGCCGTTGTTGCTATTAATCCAAACGATCCTTCAGCACTAAGACTGGATGAGCTTGACTTTTCCGACATGGGTGATACTTATGCTGAAATGAAAATAAGGGCTGCTGAAAAAAAATTCAATTTCCCTTATTTGTATGATGGCGCCACCCAATCGACTGCGAGAGCTTACGGGCCTGCGGCAACTCCACATGTTTTTATTTTTGATAAAGAACGTAAACTACGCTACCAGGGCCGCATTGATGATGTAGAAAGCCCCAAAAAAAAGCCTCACAGTTTTGATACCCGCAATGCCATTGACGAACTGCTGCAGGACAAAGATGTAACTGTAAAAACTACCAAGGTATTTGGATGCTCCACAAAATGGGCTGAAAAAAAAGATTGGGTAAAAAAAGGATTTGAAGAATGGGCAAAAGAACCGGTCAGTTTGGATACCATTGATGAAGCGGAGGTAAAAAATCTCGTAAAAAACAATTCAGCAAAATTGCGGGTCATTAATATATGGGCAACCTGGTGTGGACCCTGCGTGGTTGAATTCCCTGAATTTGTTACCATCAATCGCATGTATCGTGACCGGGATTTTGAATTTATCAGTATTTGTTTGGATGATATGGAAAAAAAGGATAAAGCGCTTAAATTTTTGAAAGAAAAACAGGCTTCCAATAAAAACTACATTTTTAATATTGATAATAAATATGCTTTTATTGAAGCCGTTGATCCTAAATGGCAGGGTGCACTGCCGTATACAATGATCATTGAACCCGGCGGAAAAATTATATATGCCGAACAAAACATTATCGAACCTGCTAAAATAAAAAAGCTGATCGTTGATGATCCGGCGATCGGGAGATATTATTGAAGTTATGAGTTCAGAGTTATGAGTTTGTGTTTTTGCAGATAGCAATTAGTTAATAAGAAACCAGCAATCAGCAACAAGATTCAAATCTTCTCCTTACATTTAGCACTCAAACAATCTTTTTATGATAGCTATTTCAAAAAAATTACTCGGATTTTTAATTGCCCCAGCCCTCTTTTTTTCTTTTAATACCTTACCTGACCGCGCCAATTTTTCCGGTGAATGGAAATTGAATGAAAGCAAAAGTGATTTGGGGCAGTTTGCGCCGTATGCTCCGCGAACTATAAAGGTTACCCAGACGGCCGATTCTATCACTATTTCAAAAACGGCCTCCACCATGACCGGTGAAGACATGACCTTGACTGAAACATTAAGCTATGACGGCAAAGAAACAAAATCCACCGTTTATGGTACTTCAACAAGAACAGCTTCTGCAAAATGGTCTGATGATGGACAAACATTTACTATTACTTATGACCTGATGCTTGATTTCAACGGTCAGCAAACGGAGATAAAAGGCACGGAAGTATGGACACTTGCAGACGATGGAAAAACCCTGGTATCACAAAACAATTCCTCTTCGTCATTTGGAGATTTACAGGCAAAAGGTATTTACGAAAAATAAAACCAACTGCTCTTTGATTAATCCCGGGGAACCATCTTCGGGATTTTTTTTGAATACAATCTTATATCGCAATCGATTAATTTTTGTGAAGAAACAAGCAACTCAGAACCAAAATATTTTAACTTGCAAGAGGCATCACACTAAATTCAAAGAATAAATTTTTATGAAAGACATAAGGATCGCAACAGCACAATTCGAAAATAGAAGCGGCGATAAAGATTACAATTTAAGTTCAATGGACCGGCTCACTAAAATAGCTGCTGATGACGGTGCAGATATAGTTGCTTTTCATGAATGTTCGGTTACCGGTTACAGTTTTGCAAGGCATCTTTCAAAAGAACAGATGCTTGACCTTGCCGAACTCATCCCGGGCGGGCCAGGCTTAAAAAAATTGGAAGCGATCGCCGGAAAGCATAACATCGTAATCCTCGCCGGCCTTTTTGAAAAGGATGAAAATGACAAGCTGTATAAAACTTATGTATGCGTTGACAAAAATGGCTTGATTGAAAAATTCAGGAAGCTGCATCCGTTTATTAATCCACATTTAACTCCCGGCGACAGGTATTGTGTATTTGAACTCTTTGGATGGAAATGCGGAATTTTAATTTGCTATGACAATAATATTATCGAAAATGTGAGAGCAACGAGTTTGTTGGGCGCCGATATAATTTTTATGCCGCATGTAACCATGTGCACGCCATCAACCCGTCCCGGCGCCGGTTTTATCGATCCTGAATTATGGTATAACCGGGAAAACGATCCTACTTCATTAAGATTGGAGTTCGATGGTATGAAAGGACGCAGCTGGTTAATGAAATGGTTACCGGCAAGAGCATACGATAACGCCATCTATGCTATTTTTTCAAATCCTGTTGGAATGGATGATGATCAGTTAAAAAATGGTTGTTCCATGATCATAGATCCATTTGGGGACATTATTGCTGAATGTCGTAAACTCGATGATGATGTAGTTACCGCTTTAATAACTTCAGAAAAAATCAAAAAAGCAGGCGGCTCCAGGTACAAACAGGCAAGGCGACCTGAACTTTATAAGGATATAATCGGGCAGGCGCATATTTCAGAACAAAAAGTAAGCTGGCTTCATCCCGAGCTTTTACAAACTAAAGATTACGCCGATCATAAAATCTGAGTAATGGATTATTTGCAAAAACTGATTGGTGATATCGAAACTCATTCTGTTGAAGGAATAAAAGAATGTTTTTCGAATGGGGTAAACCCAAATGATTTATTCAGGGGCCAACCGCTTATTTATGAATTGACAAGTGAATATTTAAGGGACCCGGCATTTAAGGATTGTGTAAAAGCCTTTGTAGATCATGGCTTAAATTTTGGTGATAAGATTTTATTATCGGTTCTTTTAGATGATTCCAAATCTCTCGACTCTTATTTAAGCAACGATGGGGATATCATTAAAAGAGAGTACACATTACGTTGTGCTTATACACCTTTATTTAAGGCTTCACTACTTCATATTTGTGCTGAATTCAATCACGTTTCATGTGCGGAAATTCTTGTAAAGTATGGAGCCGATATCAATGCAAAGGCAGGTATTGATGAAAACGGATTTGGCGGACAGACACCCATTTTTCATACGGTCAACCAGAATTCAAACCAATCCGCTGATATGCTGAAATATCTTCTTTCGAAATCTGCTGATCTGAAAATAACTGTTGCAGGACTTATTTGGGGTAAGGGTTATGATTGGGAAACTTTGATACCGGCAGTCAATCCGATCAGCTATGCAATGATGGGCCTTCTTCCGCAAATGCACCGGAATGAAATGACCATTTCAAAAACTATCTCATTATTACTTAAGGCTGCTTACGGAATTGATTACACGCCACAGAATGTTCCCTGTGCTTATTTGAAAAAATAGATCACAAATTGTTAAAAGAATCATTCAGGCTGAATGAGCTGTTAAGTACCGCTGGACCTTTGAAGTTTTTTGAACTATTTTTATTGCTTTCCTGATATCCTCTTCAATCATTCTCAGTTTACTTTTTTCAATGCCAAAACTATCGCCGGTTTGAGTATAAGATGGTAAAAATTGAATGCCGTCACATTCATAATCATGCACACGAAGCTTATAGGTTGATCCGGCTGGAATGACCCTTTTGTTAAACTTTCTTTTCCAGATATAATTGATCGCTTTGATTGAAAAATCGCCCATCAGCAGAATTGCTTTCACATTTTTGAACCGATTTAATTCCTGTTCAAGAATATAAGAGCATTTTTCAATGGTTTCAGATTTCACGAGATAGTCTTTTTTTTGACATTTCAGGGCCGTGGTCAAATAAATGCCATTCTTAAGATAATCTTCATAAGTCTTGTAATGAAACCCCATTTTATTGAAGAAAAAGTTTGTATTCGCAATAAACTGCGGAATACCTTTCGAATCAAAATAATCATTTAAGTTGTGAGGCATGGCTTCCGAGATTAAAATCAGCCTGATACCCTTATCATATTTCGTATCTTTTTGAATATGGCCGACAAAAATAACATCAGAGCAGATTTGTGGGCAAATTTTTGTCATATTATTTTCCTTTCCCGTAAATGTGCGGTTTAATATTATTGAATTGTTGATATTTTATTTATTTGTCGGAGTTCTTCCAACTTTGCCTGCGCGCCCGGATCAAGAGAAAAATGTTTTTTAAGTTTTTCACAGACATAATCATTACATAAGGCACAGCTTTCAATATTTTTACTAATGGCGCATTTCCTGATCTCACAAGTCAGGCATCCCGAAAACAATTTCCCCGTATTTGCCCTGCAGCCATCACAATCAGTGATATCCTCAGCACGCAACTTCATTCCATACAGCGTAAGGCATTCTTCAGCTATGGATGCTCTCATTGTTTGTTGTAGTAATTTGCCCTGTTGAAGTGTTGCTAAATGAACAGGGCAGGTATTGCATGACAAACCGCAGTATGCTAACATCTTTTCCATTTACGAATCACAACTTAGTCTAAAGTAAAAATTTCAATTGAAAATTTGGATGAGTTAAATCAGTCCTGGTTAGAATCCGACGATCTAAAATCCAAAATCGTTCACTTCAATTTTCTTCTGTTTCTTTTTTTCGGGTATTTTGGCTTGTTTGTGAACAGGATTACCATCAACGTAAATGGCACGGAAGGGTCGTACAGGGCAAATATATTCACAGGCGCCACAGCCTACACAAAGATTTTCATCGATGACAGGTATACGAAGATCTTTTTTATAAGGCTGCATACTTACTGCCTGGGTAGGACAATGTTCTGAACAGGCGCCGCAATCGGTACCATCCGTCACTACCACGCAGTTTTCTTTTATGTAATGCACAAGTCCTGGCTGCAATGTTTTTTTTTCTTTCCCTGTTATTTTTTTTAATGCATTTGCCGGGCAGATCTCAGTACAAACGGTACAATGATAATTGCAATAACCATGTTGAAAACTCATTGCGGGTTGCAATAATCCAATAAGTCCATATTCCCAAAGAGCAGGCTTTAATACATTCGATGGACATTTGCTGATACATAAATGACAGGCAGTGCAATGATCATTGAATCGTCTTACATTCATTGAGCCCGGTGGGGTGATAGGATGTTTTCTTTTAAAAGAAACATTATGCGATGTATAAATTTCTTTCAACTGCTTTGTCGAATCAGGGTCTTTTCCAAATATTTTTTGCATTCCAGCTACTCCCATCAAAAAAAGGGAAAGGAGAAATTTTCGCTTTGATAGTTTATACTGTTTTTCACCTTCTGAAGCGTTGGATTGTTTCTGTTTCGTCCCCGCCCGGGCGAGCCAATCGGGCGGAGGCGCAAAACTATACGACATCGCCTTCCTGTTGCATACTTCCAGGCAATTAAAGCAGTTAACACAGCGGCTGTAATCAATGGTCCTTGTCGCCGCATCAATGCATGATGCCTTGCACCTCATAGCACATAAACTACAACTGTTGCATTTGTCATTGTTTATCCTGATCTTAAAAAATGAAAATCTTGCTAAAAACCCGAGTACGGTTCCGACTGGACAAATAGTATTGCAGAACAACCTTCCATATTTATAAGAGAGAAACCCGATAATAAACATAGTTGCTGCGGCAATAATCAGGTTGATGATGCTGGTGATAAAAATTTCTGTTTGGTAAAACCTGTAATTCTTAAAATGGTTATCAATCCAGGCAATCATGTTATTGCCGAAAAGATAAGCAGGTTTGAAAATGGTGGAAGCAATGCGTCCGTAAGAACTATAAGGATCAAGCAAACTAATTATGACCGATAGTCCGGAAAAAAAGGCAAGGACCATTAATACAACTATGCCCCACCTCAGTATTTTATTTTCTTTGAGTGGCGGATATTTTTTTTTGCGCTGCATTTTTTTTGCGAACCAGTCTACAATATCCTGGAATATTCCCATGGGGCATACCGACGAACAGTACACTCTCCCAAAGAAAATAGTAAGCAGAAAAATAATGGTGAGGGCCGCTATATTTATTGCTATCAGGGCAGGTATTAATTGCAATTCGGTCAGCAGGTGAAGTCGATTGGGTAAAAGATCTGCGAAGTCTAAAAAATAAGAACTGATCAGGCTAAAAATAAGAATTGATACTATTACCCTCGCCTTCTTCATCTGGCTCTTTATTTAAAAAAACATTTTGAAATCATTATGTTGATGAAGAGAATTGATTTACTTTAAAATGAAATCAATAAAAAATTTTATACTTTAATTCGTTTTACGTTCAGGTTTTCAAGATGTGTCGTTCCCACTTTTAGCGCTTCAGCTTTACCCACGTGTTCTACGTTTTCTAACTCCATTGCAGAAATCTGGTTAAAAAATTTAATAGCAGCAGTATCAACTGCTACACTATCCGTTGAAACAAAGAGTCCTTTTGCAAGAGCAACATCGTCTTCTGATCTTCCCTGCGGGCCGTTGGATTTTATCACCCGGTAGGCATCAACAATATTCAAAACAGGTTTTTTGCTGAGTGTATTGCAATCCGCAATGCATTGTTGCAGATTATGACTATGAAAATATCTTCTGTCCCAAACAATACCCATCAGGTTTTTTAAAGAAACAGACATCTTTGCCCCACCATGCATTTTAAGAACCGGTACATTAATCCATACATCGCAATCCAATATTGCCTGGTGGATCTTTGTAGTTTTCAGGTTTATTCCATCAGGCAAACTAACTTCACGGTAATATGATTCTTCGTGCGCAGGCATCATTTTGCCACCGGCTTTTGCAACAACAGCTTCTATCCCGCTGTTTGTATAACATTTTCTCCAATCATCACAGGTGTGATCAAACACAACTACTTCTTTTGCCCCCGCAGCAAAACATTCTTTAATAATTTCACTGATCAATTCGGGATTTGTATTCGCTGCCAGTTCAGGCGTTCTGTCCCATCCAATATTGGGTTTTACAACAACTTTGTTTCCCTTTTTTATATACTTACTCATACCTCCCAGTTCAGCAATTGCTTTTTTGAACATTTCGTCGGAAGTTCCTCCCAATACTGCAACAAGGTCATATCCCTTAGCTTTCTGAGACATTATTTCCATTCCATCCGATATTTTGAATGTGGAAGCGATGCCTGTAACTGCAATTGCTTTCAGGAAATATCTTCTTTTCATTTTCTAATGATTTATGATTAATCAATTATTTTTTATGAATTATACGATCCATGGAAAATTAAAACATGCTTCATCATAAAGAGCATAAT
The DNA here is from genome assembly GCA_044448365.1 of Chitinophagales bacterium. Taxonomy (GTDB): domain Bacteria; phylum Bacteroidota; class Bacteroidia; order Chitinophagales; family Chitinophagaceae; genus VBAU01. The sequence continues at coordinate 1,174 of JBIOGV010000058.1, read as the reverse complement.
CTGCTTTACCATTTACTGCAAAGGTTTTTACCAATGCAGCGCTCTGCAATAATTCCTTTGCATACTGCAGCGTAGCTCCCGTTTTTACCCGATCCTCTACTAGCAATATTTTTTTACCGGTTATTTCAAATTCTATTTCTTTCAAGAGCCTGGGTGATTCATACATGGGTTGTTGCTTAGAATCCCTGTAACTCAGTTTCAGCAATTCTATTGGCAATTGCAGGCGTTGATTGATTAACGCTGCAGGTATGATTCCTCCATTGGCGATGGTAACGATCATATCAAAATGCTCCTCAAAAACAAACGATCTTATTTTGACTGCTATTTCATCCCAAGGCTTATCCTTTATCATATGACGCCAGTTTTTTTAGAATGAGCCAGCCTGCAAATACCTGGATAAACATTCCCGGGACACCTGTTGTAAGATCTGCAATTGCAGCACTAAAACTTTGTGTGATGTTCCATTCGATAAATGAACCGATAAGCTGATAGCCAAATACCACAATCATTAAATACAATATTGAAATTTTTTTAAAAGTATTTGCTACATAAGCCGCAATAACTGCCAGCAGGATGGATTTGATAAGAATAACCGGCAGCGCAGCAGCGGGCGGCATTCCAAAAAAAATGCAGTTCATCACCGGTGACAACGCTGCTGTAAGGAGCCCCACTTTTAATCCGAACTTGTAAGAGGCAATAAGCGTAAAAAAATAAATTGGTAAAAATATCTGCCCGCCGGAAGGAATAAGATGACATAACTGTGGAAGAATAAGACTACCTGCTGCAAACAACAAAATAAAAAAATAAGTGCGAAGATCGGACCATTGAAGGCGTACTGGGTAAAAAAGAGTTGTTGAAAACATTGTAAAAAGATTTATACTTAAACAAAGAACTTGTAGCGGTAAAATACAGTCCAAAAGTAGAAATGATCTATAAGCAATAAACTGATACAAGTCAGCCAACCGGCAATATTTATCACATACCTGCATGTCTGTAATTCTTCAGAGTTATATCAGCTAAATTGTTATTGCTATCCATTAACTTCCTCAAAATGGTTTTTTATGAAAGGGGCACCGGTCTTATTATTAATTTGTTTTTCGCTCACGCTGGTCGCGAAACAATTAACAGCACAAAACATATCCAATCAACAGAGATCCGAGATTGAAAAACAAGT
>JBIOGV010000057.1:0-16124 GCA_044448365.1 Chitinophagales bacterium | reverse complement strand
TCAAATGGAAATATATCCTTTTGGTCAGCTCAAACGGGCCTGATCAATGGGGGTATCAAAAATTACCCTGCTCCTAACAACGGTGTATCTACTATCCCTGAATATACTATCGCAACTACTGGGATAAATGTGATCACTTCGTCAACTAATGACCTCTATGGTGGTTTTCCAACCATCCCTGTTATCAATGGCTATTCTTATGGGTACTCAATACAAATAGGGTCGAACGCTACTTCTTTTGATCTTCATTCAAGCGTACAAAATCCCGGCGGTTTTACCAGGTCAGTTACATATGTTATTAATGTTCCTGCCGGATCCGCAACGGTTCCCTATACAATGACGTATGCCTACGCTATGGTTTTAGAAAATGGCACACATAACTCAAATGAACAGCCTCTGTTTAAAGCCACTTTAATTGCCAATGGAAATATTATTACCTGCGCTTCTCCACACTATTTTCTTCCCACATTTAATAATGCTGGCGGAAGCGGTAATACAGGAGCCACCCTGGATAGTGCAACAGCCCTGGCAAATGGATTTACCAATAGTCCTGTTTTGTTTTTATCTCATGCCGGAACAAGTAATGCCGGAGCATTACTTCGGGATGTATGGACAAAAGGCTGGACAGAAGTTACTTTTGATCTGTCACCCTATCGCGGACAACAGGTAACCCTGACATTCGAGGCTGATAATTGTGTACCCGGCGCTCATTTTGCCTATGCTTATGTAGCTCTTCGTAATAGCTGCGCAGGGTTGCAAATAAGCGGGAGCCCTATCGCCTGTACAAATACTGCATCCGAATATTCTATACCTGCATTGGCTGGCGCCACTTATAGCTGGACGGTACCTGCAGGCTGGACAATCAACTCAGGAAATACTTCGAATATACTCCAGGTGACTCCGGGAACTACGAGTGGATTAATAACAGTCAATGAAATAAATAGCTGTGCAGATTTGAAGGATACTATTTCCGTTACAACATCACCTCCCACTGTACCAGGACGGGTGTTAAGCGATAATACAGTTTGCTCAGCTACCAACAGCACTACCTTAAATTTAAATGGTTCCGTTGGAAATGTATTAAACTGGTTGTCTTCCACAGATGGTGTGCAATGGAACACCGTTGCTGCTGCAGGCACGAGTTATACAGCACAAAATTTAGTTACTACTACAGAGTACAGGGCATTAGTACAAAATGGAAGTGCCTGCAGTATTGATACCAGTGTTGCTGCTACCATTACGGTTGATCCAAAAACTGTTGGGGGAATTCTAAGCCCAGACAATACCAATGTGTGTTTAGGACAAACTACAAACAGTGTTTTTAATCTAACAGGAAATACAGGAAGCATTGTCAACTGGCAACGATCAAATGATACTATTAACTGGACCAATTTCTTTCCCGCAAAAAATGATTCTACTTACAGTATTAACGGAATAAATTCTGATGTTCAATACAGAGTTTTGGTAAAGAGCGGTGTGTGCCCTATTGATACCAGTTCAGTGGCCTTTATACATTTTATCGGTGTGCCTTTTCCAAGCGCTGTGACTGATCCTGATTCGGCTGATATTTGTTATGGCAAAACAATTCCATTAAATGCTATAATTAACATTGGCACCTCGTACACCTGGAATCCTGCAACCACATTAACAAACCAGGGCAGTGGCAATGTTAATGCAATACCTTTTATCATTCATGCCATAGCTTCGCCAACCTCAACAACTGACTATGTTCTCACTGTTAATAACGCAGGTTGCCCCAATCCCTTACTGGATACATTTCGCATAGTTGTATCCCCACGGATCATTGTTTTTGCCGGTAATGACACAGCAGTAGTTGCCAATCAGCCTTTGCAGCTGAATGCCACTGTGAGTGATCCCGCCGCCAATCAATTCTTATGGACACCGTCTACGGGTTTAAATTTCACTACCATTCAAAACCCTATTGCTTTGTTCAATACAAATGAGGTGGGGGCATCGATCACATATATTGTTCGGGCAACTAATCCAACCGGGTGTTACGGTGAGGATGCCATTACAGTGAAACTCTTTAAAACAGGGCCGGATATTTTTGTCCCCAGTGGGTTTACTCCCAATGGAGATGGACACAATGATGTTCTTCGCCCGATTTGCGTGGGAATAAAACAACTGAATTTTTTCAGGATCTATAATCGCTGGGGACAAATGGTTTTTAACACAAGCGAAATGGAAAAAGGCTGGGACGGGAATATCAATGGACAACCCCAGGCCACGGGTAATTTTGTTTACTTAGCTCAGGGCATCGATTATACAGGTAAAATCGTTTTCAGAAAAGGAAATGTTGTCCTGATCAGGTAAAAACCCGGATTTATCTGCATTCATTAAAGTGTGAACAATAAGCTCGCCATTCCGGGATAGCGATTGCCTGGTGCCCGCGATAAACTTCAACAGCATCAATAAAAAATTGCGCAAAAAACTTTTTCAAAACACCAGACTAATTGTTTTGCAGCCAAATCAACAGGGGAAATCTGGTTTTCTATAGACTGAAGAAGTGAAAAAAATAAACTGCCGAAATGCCGGCTTATAGAATTACTCTTGCCCGGCGAATCAAGCTGGTAAAGTTGTAAAAATTTATACGGTGTAGTAAAATTTATTAATGATTTTGTCCACAACATTTAGGAACATTTATTGACTGGAAAACCGCAGAGATAAAAATATACTTCATCTGGGAAATCATGGGTCTTACGTAATTTGTTCAGTCCATTTATCTCTTTCATCCGGACTAAACTTCCAGGGTGCAAAATTATTTTCTACGTTGCCAAACATGGCATTCCATTCCTGTGGTGCATTGCTATCTTCCATGATCAGTGAACGGCGTAATTCCAGGATAATTTCTAGGGGAGAAATAGAAACCGGGCATTCTTCCACACATGCATTACAGGTAGTACAGGCACGCAACTCTTCAACGGTGATATAACTAAAAAGATTTTTTCCATCTTCTTTGAAACCTCCATTCCTGTCAATATTTTTTCCAATTTCTTCCATCCTGTCTCTTGTATCCATCATAATTTTTCTCGGTGATAATAATTTCCCTGTAATATTTGCCGGGCATGCGGCAGTACACCTTCCGCATTCGGTGCAGCTATAAGCATCCAGTAAATTTCTCCAGCTAAGATCAAACACATCCTTAGCGCCAAATTTGGATGGTTGCGCGGCATCGGCCGGAACTAAGTCGGGTTGCATGGCGTACAATACTTCGTTTTGAACGGCCGGCATATTTTTCATTTCACCTTTGGGCAGCAGTCTTGTATAATACGCATTGGGAAAAGCGAGAAGAATATGTAAATGTTTTGAATACGGCAAATAGTTAAGGAATGCAAAAATGCCAGTGATATGAAGCCACCAGCAGGTTCGTTCAATTCCCATCAAAGAGGATGAACTCACATTACGAAAATAAGGAGCAAAATTTCCCGAGAAAAGAAAACTCCCAACATCCGAATAATGTTCATAACCCCGGATTTGCAATGCCCTGTCTGTTGTATTCATAGTCAGGAATAAAGTCATTAAAATAATTTCAGTGACCAGGATCGTATTGGCATCACTTCGCGGCCACCCATCAAGATCATGACTTATGAAGCGCCTGAGTTTTAAAATATTTCTGCGAATAAGAAAAATAAGGCATGCAGTAAGTACAAGTACAGCCAGTATTTCAAAAGCATCAATGAAGAAAGTATAAAAACCTCCGAGTGCATTGGCGAATACACGATGCTTGCCAAGGCCACCATCCAGAACAATTTCCAGCACTTCAATATTGATGATAATAAAGCCGGCATAAATAAAAAAGTGTGTTACAGCAACCAGCGGATTGCGAAACATTTTTTTTTGTCCGAAAGCGATCAGCAAAACATTTTTCCAACGCAGGGAAGGATTGTCGTGATAATCTTCATCATGGCCAAGCAAAATATTTCTTCTTATCTTTTTTGCATTTTTTGTAAAAAGCCATATTGCTGATAAGACAAGAGCAATAAACAGAACCTGCTGAACAGTTTGCATGTGAATCAAATTACAGGCCTAAGATAAAGTTTATTGGTTTATAGGTTTATTTGTTTTAAGAAATTAGTTTTGTCCGGATAAAATGGAAATGTCGGACAAAAAGTATATACTGAATCAACAAGTAGCCTCGAAGAAAATGGAACGCATGGCCTATGAAATACTGGAAAATAATATTGATGAAGACAAAATCATTTTTGCAGGTATCCCGGATAACGGAACGATCATAGCAAAGAATATTCAAAAAATTCTTTCAGGTATTTCTTCTCTTAAAAATGAGCTGATTACTATTTCTCTTGATAAGCGTCATCCGAAAGAAGTTACTTTAAGCAGGAAGCTTGATTTTAATAACCAGGTCGTTATTATTGTAGATGACGTTGTCAGCAGCGGTAAAACATTATTGTATTCGGTAAAACCTTTCCTGGAATTTCATCCCAAAAAGATCCAAACACTGGTACTTGTGGAAAGAAGCTATAAAAATTTTCCGGTACGACCCGATTATGTAGGTCTCTCCATCTCAACCACTTTACTGGAACACATATTTGTGGAAGTAGAGGGTGATGAGGTTACGGGAGCTTACCTGGTATGATCCCGGGGGTTTATTTAAAAGTAGATTATGTAAGCCTTTGTCTTTCCTTTTGAGTCGATCATCAATGACGGGGCGGGGCATTTAAAAGCATTAAGACAAAAGAAAACAGTTCGAAGCCATTTTTTATTTGTTTTGATCTTTGTAAAATCAATATCCGGTGCCAGGTAAAATTGTCTTTTTCTTGGGATATCGGTACGGTCGACAGAAAGGCCGGAATCAGCCTCTATCCATTTATTGCTGAAACCGCCAAACATTCCGTCGGCGCCATAGCCTACAGCCACATTAAGCCATGCAGGTAAATTGGCCCGGGGAAAAAATGATTTTATATTGGCGCTGAACCAATAAGTTTGAGCATTGTAATCCTTCAGCATTCGTTCATACCAAACTTTCCCGAAAAGATCGTCGGCTCTTTGGTTTAGCATCGGTTCGCCATAGTCTTTATGATGAAATGAAAATTTGTATTGAATTTTCTGCTCTTTCCATAATAATTCCTGCGAAATAAAAAATGAGGAGCCAAAAATATTTGCACCCACATCACCCCAACTCCAACCCCATTGAGAAGAATGGCCATCTAAAAATTCGATAACAGTTAAATAAGCCACACCGCTCAGTCCACCAATAATTGCTGATTTTTTTTCTGACAAACCGGCCCATCTCCACATAGCAGCAGAGGCTCTGCCTGTATTGTATGCCGTCCAGGCATGACCAACTTTATCAACCTGTAACCATTCTTCGTTATCATTGAATGTATGGAATGAAGTATGGGGATAATTTTTATACCAGGTGTTATTTAAAATGATGAGGGAACCTCCATAGCCAACAACATTGATGCTTCCTATCAATAATTGCCTTTTTCTTTTTTCCTTTTTTGAAATATAACCAGGCCTAACAGTATTTTCCCAACCACCATAAAGCCCTTGTGAGAAATTTTGGTTTAGTCGAACATGGGAAGTATCAATTTGGCCAACTGAAGAAAATGATGCCAGGAATAAGATGAAACTAATGCTGAGCTTTTTACCGAACGATGCAGTGAGTGATACCTGCCTGCCGGCAGGCAGGCAACAGGAATATAACTGAGATACAGATGCTGACCTCATAAAAAACAAAAATACGTTTGATTGATTGAAGTAGATTTGTTTTTGAAATTCTTATCTTCATTTAACATTTATATTCAATATAGTTTATGGATGCAGCAATTCAGGCAAAGATCAATTCGTGGCTCAATGGAAATTTTGACCAGCAAACGAAAGATGAAATAAAAAAATTGCAGGAAGAGAACCCCGATCAGTTAGCTGATGCATTTTATAAAGACCTGGAATTCGGAACCGGTGGCTTGCGTGGAATTATGGGTGTGGGTACGAACAGGATGAATAAATACACAGTGGGCATGGCAACACAAGGCTATGCAAATTACCTGAAACAAAGTTTTCCGAAGGAAGAAGTGAGAGTGGCGATAGCCCACGACAGCCGCAACAACAGCCGTTTTTTTGCCGAAACGACCGCAAATGTTTTTGCAGCCAATGGGATAAAAGTTTTTTTGTTTGACAGTTTGCGGCCTACCCCGGAGTTGTCTTTTGCGATCCGTAAATTAAAATGCCAGGGTGGTGTAGTATGCACTGCCTCTCACAATCCAAAAGAATATAATGGTTATAAGGCTTACTGGACCGATGGAGGACAATTGGTACCGCCCCACGACGAAAATGTGATCAAAGAAGTTGAAAAAATTGCTTCCGTGGACAATGTCAAATGGATGGGCAGCCCGGAAAACATTACGATCATTGGGAAAGATATTGACGAGGCATATATTCAAATGGTGAAGGGGTTGAGCGTATATTCCGACATTATTCAAAAGCAAAATGATTTAAAGATCGTTTATACACCGATCCATGGCAGTGGAATAAAACTGGTTCCGGAAGTTTTAAAAAGATTTGGATTCACAAATGTGCATATTGTAAAAGAACAAATGGAACCTGATGGAAATTTTCCGACGGTGGCCTATCCAAATCCCGAAGAAAAAGCAACGATGAGTATTGGGCTGAAGAATGCCGAAGAATTGAATGCTGATATTTTATTAGGAACCGATCCTGACGCCGATCGGGTAGGAATTGGGATAAAGGATAATCATGGTGATTGGGTGCTCATGAACGGAAATCAAACGGCTGTACTGGCATTTAATTATATCATTGAGGCGAGAAAGGCGAAGGGAATTGCACAGCCCAGTGATATGGTGATTAAAACGATTGTGACCACAGATATGATTGATAAGATCGCAAAACAAAATGGCGTGAATTGTTACAATGTACTGACCGGTTTTAAATGGATCGCGGAACTGATTCGTGAAAAGGAAGGAAAAGAAAATTATATTATTGGGGGTGAAGAAAGTTTTGGTTTAATGATAGGTGATAAAGTCCGTGATAAAGATGCAGTGAGTGCAGTAGCCATGCTTTGTGAAATGGCCGCTTATGAAAAAGAAAAGGGCAGAAGTTTGTTTGAAAAATTAGTTGACTTGTATGTGCAGAATGGATTTTATCTTGAGAATCTGATCTCCATTACTAAAAAGGGCATGGATGGCCAGAAACAAATTGCGGCCATGATGGAGGGATTCAGGAATAATCCCCCGGCAATCATAAATGGCTCCCCCGTAATTGAATTACTGGATTATGAAAAAGGAGTTGGTAAAAACCTGGCTTCCGGTGAAACATGGACAATCAGTTTACCGAAATCAAATGTGCTTCAGTTCATATTGGGTGATGAAACAAAAATTTCTGCCAGGCCATCGGGGACAGAACCAAAAATCAAATTTTATTTCAGCGTAAATGCAAAGTTGGGATCGGCGGATGAATTTGATGATATGCAAAATCACCTGAGAAAAAAGATCCAAAAAATTATAGAGGAAATAAACCTGCAGTGATAAATTGAACTGAATTATATCTTAACCATCTTTGGAATCAGCATCGGCACCTTTTGTTTGTACATTTTATATTTTATACCAAATTCCCTTTCCAGTTTTTGTTCTTCGAATCGTAATCCGACCAGGGTGTAGGTTGTGATGATCACATCTGTTATCAACGTGCTGAGATAAGGGAAAAGGATCAATAAGCCCCAAATAAAAATAAACGTACCGCTATACATAGGATGGCGGACAAATTGATGAATGCCGGTGATCTTAAGCTCATCCTTTGTTTTCTTTTCAGTCAATAGGTTCAGCCCTGTTGTTTGCATAAAGTATTTTATGGCGCAAATGCTTATGATGGTAAGACCAAAAAGAGAAATTATGCTTCCGGGAATAGTTGTATAAATACCTGTAACAAAAAGTTTATAAGATCGGGTATTGAACAGATAGATCATTATGACTGCAAAACTTAGTAAGGCAAAAAAAGTATAATAAAGACGATAAAATTTGTATTGCCTTCCCATCCTGTTTTCTGCCTTCTGCTTAAACTTTAATGAAGCAAAAACACTGTGAAGCGCACAAAATAAGATCCACCCTGAAGCAAGTATGAAGTGAGACCAGACCATCAGACAGCAAAAGTAAATCTTAACTCAGAATGAAAGTTTATAGAAAAGAAAAAGGCACTTCATCAGTGCCGACTCCTTATGGGTGGATGGTCTTAATCAGGTTGTTTATGTCGTTAGTTTAGTATCTTTTTGATTGCGGCACAAAGTAACGGTGAAAAATATTGGTTTGGGTCTTACTTTCGTTCAACAGGCAATATTTGGCGATGAAATTGTGAGATATTATTAAAGTCACTCAATTCTCTTTTTCATTTTCTTAATTTGCAGATCGTATGCGACTCACCGAAGATACATACCGGCATAAAGGATTAAGAAAAAAATTAACAGAGGGTATTCGTGAAAAGGGCATCACCGATGAACTTGTTTTAAACGCCATTAATAATATTCCCCGTCATTTCTTTCTTGATTCGGCTTTTGATGAAACGGCTTATGCCGACAGGGCCTTCCCGATCGGGGAAGGTCAAACTATATCGCAACCCTATACGGTGGCATATCAAAGCCAGTTACTTGAAGTAAAGGCTTTCGACAAAATTTTAGAAATCGGAACGGGTAGTGCTTACCAGGCCGTGGTGCTTGCGCTGATGGGGGCACAGGTTTATACGATTGAACGTCAAAAAAAATTATTCGAATCGAATAAGAAATTTGAATACCTGAAAAAGTTCCCCAACATTAAATTTTTTTACGGGGATGGCTTTGAAGGCTTACCTACGTATGCTCCGTTTGATAAAATATTGGTCACAGCAGCAGCACCCGAAATTCCACCCAGGCTAATTGAACAATTAAAACCAGGTGGTATGATGGTTTTGCCGTTGGGTACAGGCGAGGTGCAGCGTATGATGCGTATCACAAGGCTTGAAAACAATGCTTTGAAGGAAGAAGTCTTTGATCAGTTTTCTTTTGTGCCGATGCTGGAAGGGAAAAAATAATCCTCATCCTCCATCTGCTGGTGGGGTAGGAGCGATCTTTTATGTGCTTATTCAACGATATCTCTACCCAGCCAATTTTTAATCTTTAATCAACATTTTGAGAATTGTGTAATGAGCGTGGCATTGCATTTTGGTGAGGTAGCGGAGACTCCTAACAAAAATCATCTTAGCAGATGATGAACGCCATTTTTATTTGTTTACTCCTATGTCATCTTTGATAAGAAAATTTCAACGAAAACCAGAATACAATAACCTGATAACGGTTGCTTGCCATTCTAACCGTTGTAAAAATCAAACTCATGTTACATCAAACTAATTTTGTTGCGTACGAAGACGCACCTATAAAAACAGAGTTAGAAAGTTGGGTAAAAAGTATAGCCCAGCTTTGTGAAGCTAATTCCATTCATTGGTGTGATGGTTCACAGGAAGAATACGACCGGCTTTGTAACCTTCTTGTTAATAAAGGAACTTTTATTCGTCTCAATCCCAAAAAACGCCCCAACAGTTTTGCCTGTTTCAGCGATGCCAGTGATGTGGCTCGTTCTGAAGACAAAACTTTTATTTGCAGCCGTCGCAAGGAAGATGCTGGTCCAACAAATAACTGGATGGCTCCTGATGAAATGAAACGGAAGCTTAATGACCAGATGATGGGCAGCATGCAGGGAAGAACACTATATGTAGTTCCTTTTTGTATGGGTCCTCTTGGATCTCCTTATTCAAGATGCGGAGTACAGCTTACCGATTCTGAATATGTAGTTGTCAGTATGCATATTATGGCTCGAATGGGTGAAGATGTGTTGCCATTTATCAAACACAAAAAATTTGTAAAATGTATCCATACGGTAGGTGCTCCATTAGAAAGGGGGCAAAAAGATTCTTCCTGGCCATGTAATCCGGATACAAAATATATTTCCCATTTTCCCGAAGAAGGATTAATTATTTCTTACGGAAGCGGGTATGGGGGCAATGCCTTAATGGGAAAAAAATGTTTTGCTCTTCGTATTGCTTCCGTCATGGGCCGTGAAGAAGGTTGGTTGGCCGAACATATGCTGATCATGGGAGTAGAATCTCCGGAAAAAGAGAAAACATATTTAGCGGCAGGTTTTCCAAGTGCATGCGGCAAAACAAATTTTGCCATGCTCATTCCCCCAAAAGAATTTGACGGATGGAAAGTGACGACTGTAGGTGATGATATCGCATGGATACACAAAGGAGCGGATGGTCGCTTATATGCAATTAATCCTGAAGCTGGTTATTTTGGTGTGCTGCCGGGTACAAATCATAAGACGAATCCAAATGCTATGAAAACCATCAGCGCTAATACTATTTTTACAAACGTAGCTATTACACCTGATAAAGATGTATGGTGGGAGGGGCTTACTCCTGAACCTCCTGAAGGCCTCATCGATTGGCAGGGCAAGCCCTGGATTGCTGAAAGTGACGAACCTGCAGCACATCCCAATTCAAGATTTACAGCACCGGCAATTCAAAATCCTGTTATCGATAGCAATTGGGATAACCCGGAAGGTGTGCCTATCGGCGGATTTGTTTTTGGTGGCCGTCGCAGCAGAACTGTACCACTGGTGTATCAATCGTTCAACTGGAGCTTTGGAGTTTACCTGGCTACCACGATGGGTAGCGAAATGACTGCTGCTGCATTTGGTGAGCTTGGCAAGGTTCGTCGCGATCCTTTTGCTATGTTGCCGTTCATCGGCTATCATATTGGTGATTATGTAAATCACTGGCTGCAATTTGGCCGTGATCTCCCAAATGCCCCCCGAATATTTGGTGTAAACTGGTTCAGAAAAAATGGCGGTAATGAATTCTTGTGGCCGGGCTTCAGCCAAAATATACGTGTATTAAAATGGATCGTGCAAAGAATAAATGGAAGCGCTTCATCAGTTGAATGTCCTATTGGCTGGATGCCACGTTATGAAGATATAGACTGGAGTGGTGCAGAGAATTTCAGCAGAGAAATTTTTGGAGAACTGATGGAGATTGATAGGGAAATCTGGAAACAGGAGCTGTTATCACATGAAGAATTGTTCGAACGCATGTATGATAAATTACCGAAAGAATTTCTATTCATGAGAGAGTTGCTTTTATCTGCACTATGGCGTTCACCTGAACGATGGGGTTTACAACCTGAATAAGCAGATGAAAATTTAATAGATGATAAATGATAATTAAACTATCCACTATCAATTATCAGTTGTCATTTCTCCTCTGACGAATGCTTGCTTTAATTAAACAAACTGGTCTAACAACTCGATCCTCTTTTTTATTGGAGGATGCGTATCAAACAACCCATCGAAAAAACTTTTTTTAGTTTCCTGGGGATTATCAATAAAAAGTTGAGCTACATCTTTACTGTGTACGGCTTCTATCAACGGATCAGTATCTATTTTTCGCAAAGCATTGGCAAGAGCATATGGTTTTTTTGTCCATTCAGCTGAACCGGCATCAGCCAGGTATTCTCGTGACCTTGAAATGCCAAATCTTAAAAACAGGGAAATGAAATAGCAAACAGCAGTTACAACAAGAGCTATAAGAACAATATAACCGCCGCTTCCTTTTTTTCCCCTGCCGCCAAATTGTAAAGTGCGCAAAGCCATTTGTGCCAAAAAAGCGAAAATACCAACAAAGATGATGGAAATGATGAGCAGTCTTGTATCATGATTTCGGATATGAGTCAGTTCATGAGCAATGACTCCCTCCAGCTCTTCATCATTCAATTTTTCAATAATACCTTTTGATAAAGTAATAGAGTAAGTTTTTTCATTGATGCCGCTTGCAAATGCATTCAGTGAATCATCATCAATAATATAAATAGCAGGAGTTTTCATACCCTGTTGCATGCAAAGATTTTCTACAAGATTGTAGACTTGTTTGTTCTCTGTTCGTTCCAATGGCTTAGCCCCGGTTGCCATGCGAATGATCGCAGCATGACCTGCCCATGCAATTAAAAACCAAATGCCAACACCACATAATACAAAAGGTATTGCCAATAAAAAATGCTGGTTCGCTAATTCCGTATCCTGCTTGTCAACAAAAAAGAAAAAAACATAGCACATTCCAAGGAGCAGCGAAGGAAATGCAATCAACAGAAAAAAGGAATTACGATTATTGCGGCTGATCTGGTGTTGAAGACCTATATATAGCATAATTTCTTACTCCCCTTTAGGGGATGGGGGTTCAAAATTTCACTACGGGTGGCTCTTCCATTTGCTTGCGGCCTTCAGTACCAAGATCAAAAAACATTTCGGGGTTAAAACCAAAATTCCTCGCTATAAGATTACCCGGAAATGTTTGTACTGCATTATTGTATTCCGTTGTTGCACCGTTGAAGAAGCGCCTAACGGCTGCCAGTTTATTTTCAATATCACTCAGCTCATCCTGCAGTTTACTAAAATTTTCATTGGCCTTTAAATTGGGATACGCTTCCAGCGTAACTTTCAAACCCTGCAAAGCCGTAGAGAGCTGTTGCTCTTTTTCAATTTTATCGTTAATGCTTGTAGCACTCATAGCCGCAGCACGGGCTTCTGTTACATGATACAACACATCTTTTTCATGTCCGGCATAACCCTTCACCGTTTCCACCAGTTGAGGAACGAGGTCATGACGCTGGCGCAGCTGCACATCTATGTCTGCAAAAGCATTTTGACGGCGATTACGCAATCGCACCAAACCGTTGTATACTCCTATCATCCAGACAGCGATGAGGAAAATAATTACAATAACAATTATGAGTGGCATATAAATTATATTTTATTGAAATTACAGAAAAAGAAAATGGATGGAAAATCTTTCAGATATCTTACAATCACAATGAAGCGGAAATGAAAAGCCGAATCAATCAGTTAACGCTCAGCAAAATTAAGATAGGGTGTGTTTATATTTTGTAAAAAATAAACAAGCCGCAAAACAGAGAAGGATCCCCGGGAAAATTGGAAACAATTTTTTGTTAGAACCTGGAAATAATATTCAGAAGGAGACATCGTAGTAGTTATGTCTTGTTTTCCTGCTCTAAATTATTTTACGAAGAAATCTTTCGGTTTGTCATTTTCGGGATTGGAAGAATAAGTAAAAGAATCATCGGGTAGCCGGCCTGTTAAATACATACTCCTTCATCTTTTTTTCTGAGATTCAATTGAGTAATTGAATGCATCGTGTTTTTACCCTCGTAAAATAACGATAATAAAAAAACAGCAGAGTCGTTCATTATACTTGTGAGATTACGTTTTTGATGTGATAGCCTAAAATCCACCTATTCGAATATCTACATGAAAAAGCCGCTAGCTGTATTTCTATGTTTTATCAATATTGCTTTCTTTACAAGTATTGCCAAAGCACAATCTTTTGGAACGTTTGCTTCGGGCATTTCACTTTCCAATTGTACACAAACTAATTTTTTTAATACTTCCGGAGCCATTGGCAATTTATTGGGTCCACCTCCAAATAATTCATTTATCACTAACCTCGGCGTTTACACTCAAAATTCAGGTACCCTTATGCTAAACGGAGCCGGGGTAAAGACATTTAAAACAACTCCCGGCACTGACAATGTTTGCAGCGCCCGGATGTATTATAGAATTTACCTGCAGAGCAGCGCACCCGGATCGTTTAACATAGTTGATCTTCCACATTTAAGTGATTGCGATGTGCCCAGTGGTCAGTTTCCCGGTGGTGGTGGCGGTTGTAGTGCAGCAGGCGATCAGTTATGGGAAAACTTAACTTCCAATGTAAATCTTACAAGTTTTGCTCCCGGTAAATATTTTCTGGAAGTCTATTATGATGTTGCCGGCTCTAACACTACAACTACCGGATGCAGTGATACAGTTCTTTTAAATAATAGCGGTAACAATTTTAAAGCCTCTTTTGCCATTCAATCACCGACGTTTGCAAGTAATAACCCGGTTACCTGTAATGGCAACGATGGATTTATCACGATAAGCGGCCTGGTGGCCGGATCTACTTATTCAGTAAGCTATACTCACAATGGAGTGCCTGTAAGTCCTGTTAATCTAACGGCCAATGGCTCTGGTCAAATTGTGATACCTAGTTTAAGTGCCGGTATTTATTCTAATTTTTTACTGCAGATCAATGGATGCACAACAAATCTTTTCATAGGAATTGTTCTATCGAACCCAATATTTATTCCAACATTCCAGGCCATACCTCCATTCTGTGCGGGAACGCCAGCTCCGCCACTCCCTCCTGCATCTGCAAATGGAATTCCCGGTACATGGAGCCCCGCTGTAATCGACAATCAGAATTCCGCTACTTATCTGTTCACTCCTGCAGGAAACACTTGTGGTATCCCAGCTTCTTTGTCCGTTACAGTTATTCCAAGAACGATACCCACTTTCAGCTTTGGCATATCACTTATTATATGTGGAAGTGGCACGGTGCCAATATTGCCTGGTACATCATTAAATGGAATTCCCGGTACCTGGAATCCTGCTGTTGTTGACGATCAAAATTCAAACGTGTACACATTTACACCAACATCGGGTTCATGTACAGCCCCAACAACATTTACGGTTACAGTAAACCCCAATATAACCCCGACATTCTCCTACGGTAGTTCATTAACTATTTGTGCCGGAGGTACAGTACCAGCATTATCTGATACATCAATAGAAGGAATTACCGGCACATGGAATCCTGCTGTAGTTGATAATCAGAATTCAAACACATATACATTTACGCCCGATGCCGGACAATGTGCAGTGCAGACAACATTTTCAGTGACAGCTAATCCACTTGTTACACCTACATTCAGTTTCGGAACATCATTAGTAATATGTGCAGGCAGCCCGGTGCCGCCCCTTGTTGGAACATCCACAAATGCAATTACCGGTACATGGAGTCCATCTGTAGTGGACAATCAAAATTCAAATACCTATACATTTACACCGGATTCAGGACAGTGCGCGACACCAGCCACATTTAATGTAACTATAAGCCCAAACATTACACCTACATTCAGTTTTGGGATACTGCTTACAATTTGCGCAGGTGGTAATGTGCCTCCATTACCTGATACTTCAACAAACGGAATTACAGGTATCTGGACACCTAACATAGTTGACAATCAGAATCCCGCTGTATATACATTTACTCCAACAGCGGGTCAATGTGCAACGACACAAACATTTACAGTAAATATTAATCCCAATATAACGCCTGCATTTAGTTTTGGAACTTCGCTTACTATATGTACAGGAGGTATCGTACCAGCATTACCCGACACATCAACAAACGGAATTCTTGGTACCTGGAGTCCGAATGTAGTGGACAATCAAAATTCCGGCCTGTACACATTTACACCAATAGCAGGCCAATGTGCGACGAGCACAATATTTGCAGTAACGGTAACTTCAACAATACCACCTGTATTTAGTTTTGGAAATGAATTAACTATTTGCGAGGGCGGAACAGTACCAGCATTACCCGATACATCCACAGATGGAATTACCGGCACCTGGAGTCCCAATGTTATAGATAATCAAAATACGTTTACTTATATATTTACTCCCGCACCAGGTCAATGTGCTGCGACTGACACATTTACGGTAACTGTAATGCCCAGTATGATCGCGGTATTCAGTTTTGATACGACAATTTCTATTTGCACGGGTGGCGTTGTACCAATATTGCCGGATACATCAACAAATGGAATTACCGGCGTATGGAGTCCAACAGTTACTGACAATCAGAATTCGGGTGTATACATTTTTACACCAACACCGGGTCAATGCGCAGCACCTGTAACATTAACGATAACAGTAAATCCAATTTTGACCCCAACATTCAGCTTTGGGACATCACTTGCTATTTGTTCCGGCAGCATAGTACCAGTATTACCTGATACATCAATGAATGGAGTCATCGGTACCTGGAGTCCGGCCGTAGTGGACAATCAAAATTCCGGCCTGTATAAATTTACACCATCTCCCGGCCAGTGCGCAATCGGTACTGATTTTACAGTAACAGTAACAGCAACCATAAACCCTGTCTTCAGTATCGGAACCACGCTTTCAATTTGCACAGGTGGTATTGTA
>JBIOGV010000056.1:0-16205 GCA_044448365.1 Chitinophagales bacterium | reverse complement strand
TTTTAATAATAGTGTCTGCCGGACTAATATTTACTGAAGGGGGATAGTTAATTCGTACGTTTATGATATTTGAGCTAACCGGAGAAGTAGAGCATGAGGTATTATCGGGAACCACAACACAGGACAACTCATCACCATTTGATAACTTGCTACCTGTAAACATGGAAGTACTATTGCCAGCGTCAACGTTATTTATTTTCCATTCGTAGTTGGGAGACGCGCCTGCATTTTGAACGGCAGCTGTAAAGGTGATAGGTGTGCCATAACAAACATCACTGTCGGAAGCACTTATTAAAATTGAAGGAGGAGTTCCCTTGTTTATGGTCATAACAACTGAATTCGACATCACATTTCTCGAAGCTGGACAAGGCCATTGAGGGTCGACACTGGCAAGGCAACTTACAACGTCCCCGTTTTTCAGAGATGAAATGGAAAAAATATTGCTATTGGCGCCCGCATTAATTCCATTGACCTGCCATTGGTAAGAAGGATTATTGCCTGCGTGAACATCAGACACATTGAAAGATGCCAGGCCTCCGGCACAGATTACATTACTCGTTGCAGCAATAGTGATCAATGGTGTTTGGAGAGGGTATACATTTACTACCACGAGATTCGATGAAGAAGTAGAAGTGCCCGCACAAGCAAATAAAGGATCAGTGGTAATGTCACAACGAATCAGATCTCCATCTCTTAGGGATGTTGTTGTAAAAGTGTCTTTATTGGGTCCTACATTAAGGCCGTTGATTTTCCATTGAAATATGGGTGCGTCGCCGGCATCCGTATATATAGCTACAAATTTCGCTGTGTCGCCCGCGCAAAAATTGTTGTCTCGATAAGTTACGATCACAGTTGGAGGTACTGTAATGCCCTGCTTAAGTGTGATCGAATTGGAAACGGCGGCCCCGCCTAATATGCAATCCGTTTTATCCATATACGTACAGGTAACTACGTCGCCGGCTACTAAAGTTTTGGTAGTAAAAACCGGAGAATTATTGCCAGAATAATGCCCATTCACTTTCCAAATATAAACCGGGGAAGCACCAGTATTTTTTGTCGTTGCTTTGAATGTTATGGCGTTGCAGGAACAGACCACAGTGTTGTCTGCCGCGATGCTTATTTGAGTATTGATGATACCTGTTTTCAGTTTTATTGTTACTGCGTCGCTTGCCTGGATAGGAAGTGTATTGCAACCACCGCCACTGGTGATTGTGCAAGCAACCACATCATTATTGGCGAAATCTGAAGCAGTATAAGTTGAACTGTCAGCACCAACAGCTACGCCGTTTCTGGTCCAATGATAAACCGGATTGGTACCGGCGTATAGTGCGTTTGCAATCAGGGTGGCTGAAGTGCCAGCACAAATATTCGCCGAAACCGGATCTATGCTGACAACAGGATTAGGCGCTG
The DNA here is from genome assembly GCA_044448365.1 of Chitinophagales bacterium. Taxonomy (GTDB): domain Bacteria; phylum Bacteroidota; class Bacteroidia; order Chitinophagales; family Chitinophagaceae; genus VBAU01. Next base: position 14,795 of record JBIOGV010000056.1, on the reverse strand, counting down.
CCACGACAGGTGCAGATAACTTAACAAGCCAAAAATCTCCAACGGTTTTAGGTCCGGTTATATCATGATAACCCTTAACATCAGGTGAACCGACTCCGCCTGCAACAATATAGCCGCCGTCACTTAGTGGACGAATGCAATATGCTTCATCATATAAAGAGCCTCCCATATTTTTTTGCCATTGAAGATTTCCGGCATTATCGATCTTGATGATCCATTCATCCGTAAATCCCAGGTTGCAATTAAGATCTCCATCCGATGATTCTGCCTGCCCTGTGACCAGATAACCGCCGTCGCTTGTTGGTAAAATAAAATATGCAGTCTCGTTAAGACTACCCCCATAGCATTTTTGCCACTGAATATTTCCGGCATTGCTCAGCTTCACCACCCAGAAATCCCGGAATGCACCCAATGAAGCGTGATTTCCGGAAACATCTCCATCGTTTGAACCAGATACACCCGCTACAATGTAGCCGCCATCAGAAGTTAGTTGAATCGACCATCCTTCATCATAAGATGATCCTCCAAGCGCTCTTTGCCATTGCAGGTTTCCATCCTTATCCAATTTCACCACCCACTCATCTGTGTTGCCATGATATCCCGTTATATTTCCATCGCTTGATTGTGTAAAACCGGTTGCAACACAACCGCCATCGGGTGTTGCTTTCATTGACCAGATTTCATCATCACCACTCCCACCCAGTGACTTTTGCCATTTTAAGTTGCCCGCTGCGTCAATCTTTATGATCCAATAGTCCCTGTTGCCATGATTTTGCGTTACGTCGTCATCTGTCGATTGAGCGAAGCCAGCAACAATATAACCACCATCGCTTGCAAAATCTATTGAATAGGCGCCGTCAGTATTGCTGCCGCCGTATGCCTTCTGCCACTCGATATCCCCCACTGCCGTTAATTTAACAACCCAGAAATCGGCACTGCTTCCATGATTATCCGGAAAATTACAACCAACAGATGCTTCTGTTCCCGCCAGGATGTATCCACCGTCACTTGTTTGTAAAATAGAAGCCCCTGTTTCAAAATAATCACCTCCCAAACATTTTTGCCACTGAAGCGTTCCTTTACTATCAGTCTTGACGATCCAGATGTCGCCGAAGCCTTGTGCACCATGATATCCCAACACATCACCATCATCAATTCCGCTGGTATATCCAGCCATGATAAAACCGCCATCTGAAGTTACCAAAACCGCATTTGCAATGTCGGCATCATATCTACTACCGAAACATTTTTGCCATTCAATAACCGGAGCCTGTGCATGTAAAAATTGGGTATAACACAGAAGAGTAATCAGGGATAAGGTGGCGATTCGATACATGTAGTGATCAAACAGTTTTGTCAACCGATAAAGATAATCATTGGGGTGAAGATTTAAAACGATAATGAGTCAAATAAAAAAGCGTCCTGGTAAGAACGCTTCATTATCATCTATCAACTATTAATTATCATCTGACTAATCCATCTTCTTCTTCAAATTTTCATCAATGGCATCCAAAAATTCTTCCGTAAACAAATAATCTTTCCCATGTTCCACTTTTGGTTTTATTGTTATGGCAAGATCTTTTGTCATCTTTCCTTCTTCTACCGTTTCAATGCACACCTCTTCCAATTTGTGACAAAAATCGATCAAAGGTTGATTGTCGTCTAACTTTCCGCGAAATGCCAGGCCTCTTGTCCATGCAAAAATGCTGGCAATTGGATTGGTTGATGTCGAATTCCCCTTTTGATGCTCACGATAGTGTCTTGTGACCGTTCCATGTGCGGCCTCAGCTTCCATCGTTTTTCCATCAGGAGTTACAAGCACACTTGTCATCAAACCAAGTGAACCGAAACCCTGAGCAATGGAGTCACTTTGAACATCACCATCATAATTTTTGCAGGCCCAAACAAAACCACCATTCCATTTTAAAGCACTTGCAACCATATCATCAATTAATCTGTGCTCGTAAGTGATATTGCTTTTTTTAAATTCATCTTTAAATTCCTTCTCGTACACTTCCTGGAAAATATCTTTAAATCTTCCATCATATTTTTTCAGGATTGTATTCTTGGTACTCATATACAATGGCCACCTCTTCTGCAAGGCCATATTCATACAACTCTTTGCGAAACCCCGAATGCTTTCATCCGTATTATACATACTTAGGGCCACACCCCCGCCTTTGAATTGAAATACCTCGTGTTCGATCACTTTTCCATCCTCACCTTCAAATTTTACCGTAAGTTTTCCTTTACCCGGAACAACAAAATCAGTGGCCCGGTATTGATCTCCAAAAGCATGACGACCCACAATGATAGGCCGATCCCATGTAGTAACTAATCTCGGAATGTTTTTTATGACTATTGGCTCGCGGAAAACAGTTCCATCAAGAATGTTCCTGATTGTACCATTCGGGCTCTTCCACATTTGCTTTAAACCGAATTCCTTTACCCTTGCCTCGTCGGGCGTAATGGTAGCACATTTTATTCCTACACCATATTGTTTGATAGCATTGGCGGCATCTATAGTTACCTGGTCATTTGTAGAATCCCGGTATTCAATACCAAGATCAAAATATTTTATCTCAGCATCAATATAAGGAAGGATCAGTTTATCCTTAATAAATTTCCAGATGATCCTTGTCATCTCGTCTCCATCGAGCTCAACTACGGGGTTTGTTACTTTGATTTTTTTTGACATTGCCCTGGTTAGTATTTTATCAGTTAATAAAATTTAGAATCTTCGTTGATAAGGATAACGGGAGGCAAAACTAAGATTTTTGGACTGTGATAGAGAAGATGAAATCTTTGCAGGTTTCAATGCTAATTTCATTTGTTTCTAAAAAATACCATTTCATCGGTTTTGAGCTATTGATTTGAATCAATTTTTTGTAACTTAGAAGGTAAGTTAAAGCTATGGATGTAGTAAGACCATTTTTTGAATATGTCCGGAAATTCATTGAAATATCGGAAGATGAATTTCGCCAGCACATCTATCCTTTTATAACAGTCCGCAAATACTCAAAAAAACAAGTCATTACCGAGACAGGCAAGATTGAAAACTATTTCAATTTTATAGTCAAGGGTCTTGCAAGAAAATATTACAAAAAAGGAAAGGAAGAGATCAATACGCAAATTTCGTTTGAAGGACATATCATTCATTCGCAGGAGTCATTTCATAGCCGCACACCTTCCGAATATTCCATTGAGACCATTGAGGCCACTACTCTTGTTTCGATTTCTTATGACGATCTTGAAAAAATTTATGCCCGCTCAGGTAAAATGGAGCATTTAGGAAGATTGATAATAACTTATACTATGGTTATTAAGGACCGCTGGCAAATGCAATTGGTAAAGCTTACTCCAAGAGAGCGGTTTATTGGATTTGTTAATCATAACCCGGAATTAGTACAGAGAGTCCCTCAAAAATTTCTTGCTTCTTATCTTAATATTAAACCAGAAACGTTTAGCCGGTTTAAGCATTTGATTCGCACCGGTTCAAAAAATGAAGTTGCTTAATGATTGATCCCCGGCAGTTGTAAGTTTCGTGAAGAGATGATGAAAGATTTTTGCATTACCAGGAAATGTATTTAAAAAAATAGAATTTTTCTGATTAACTCAACAAATTAATTTATTTCCACACCAATTTTCCAATTTTTCCATCATTGCCTGCTAAAAAAATACTCGGACCATACTTTGCGATGCGGCAAACATGAAAGCCTTCCCTGCTGATCCATGCAAAAGTTTTACCTCCGTCTTCCGAGTAATCCACTCCATTCAGTCCACAGGTAAGAATTATTTTTTTAGATAAATATTCCACGCAACTTCTGTACCCATGCGGTGGTATTTTGGGTGGCGTCCAGGTTCTGCCTCCATCCTCAGTAAAGAAACAATTTTTTTCGGATGAGCTATCCGCATTAAAATCCCCTCCCACTATGATCATTCTTTTTCCTCCTTTCCGTTTGTTATCATCATATACAGAAATTGAATTGGCTCCTGTAGTTTCCTTTCCCTGTATGATCGGTAATTCAAATGCATTGTTCCGAACAAATAATCTTGACTTCATCCCACCACTTACGAAAACAGCTTCGTCCCTGTCCAATGCCCTTATGTTCGTTCCACTTGCTGCAAAACAGGCTTCACCGCTATCAGCGGCAGGACGGTTTCCAAAGGGAATGTCCTGCCAGGTACTCCCGCCATCAAAACTCCTTGTTATAAAGAATTTTCCATTAATTGGGTCACCAATCACGACTCCACTTTGCTCATTCCAGAATTCCATGGCATCCAAAAACATTCCTTTCGTTTTGTTTTCATAAACTACCTTCCATGTTTCACCACCGTCATTGGTTTTTAAGATATAGGCAGGTTCATCAACAGAAATAACTACCGCAGTAACTGCATCGAATGCCTCTATATCGCGAAAATCCTTTGTTTCAAACCCTTTTACTGTAAACCATTTCCAGTTCTTTCCGGCATTCGTTGTTTCCCCTACGATTCCATTACTCCCGCTTACCCAAACCACATTATCATTTACTACACTCAACCCGCGCAAGCTTGTTTTGGTCCCCGATGTAAGGACTTCAACTACCGGCAAACCTTTTTGGGCCTGAACATTGTTTGGGCCATAAAAAGTAATTACTGCAAAAAAAACAGTTGGAAGAAATCTCATCGTGATGTATTCTAAATATCCGGCAAGATAATAAAGCGATGATAAATGGCGGTCTGGTAGAAGGAATTTAATAGATAGACTTCAAATATGTCTTCAATGTCTCATAAGGAAAAAAATCCGGCTGCAAGAACGATTGCAGCCGGATACTATTTAGAGAAAGAGATTGCATTTAATCATCGTCTTCTTCTTCATAATATGCATCCTCGCTACTGGGATAATGCGTTTCCCATTCTTTCACAGCTGAATCAGTAAGGCACTCTACAATATCGTAAATTGGATCTGTTTTTCTTCTCCACTCTGTCACCAATGGATCCTCATATCGCATTACAAAAAGGCAATGATCCGATTCAACCGTAATTTTTACCAGTTTAATTTCTGAGCCTTCTTTTTCCTGAATCAGGTAATAACATCCAGGCTCCAGCAATCCGTAGGAAAACATACTTCCTCCTTTTTTGGGGTTCATTCAATTAATTAACTCCGGGTTGTAAGCAAGAAGGTAATGGGCTGAAAATTTAAAGGGCTGTTTTCTTAATACCTCACAAGAGATAAATAGCAAAGTACCAGATCAAATTTACAGGTTTTATTCGCGAGTTAAAACATTAATTTTTAGTAAAATTATTCAAAGGTCTAAAGGCTGAGAATCAGACAGAACAATTGACCCTTGGCTTAATTTGGTGCAGGATATGTGTGTTTTTTACCTGAAAACGGTGGTGACATTGCTCAAATAATTAATATGTCCCGGACCTTGGTTTCACTCCCTAAAGGGAAACCTTTAGCAACGATTTTCCGTTTAAAAGATATTGAAATATGCCAGGGCAATAAGACGTTTAGGAGGTGATTTCATTCGATCAGGGACCGGGATGATCTCGCCTATGCCGGGAGATTTCTTTATATGGTTGCAAAAGTTTCAGCTATTTATTATTTTGGAAATCTTTCGGCTCATGAAATAATTCTGTCCCATAAAAATTCTTTGCAATGAAAAGTCTAAAAAACTGTTTTAATAAACAATACCCTATGGCCCGCATCATCCTGTTTCTATTTTTTGCATTCACTTCTTTGGTCTTATTCGCTCAAGCTGACAGCTCTCACTATTTTCTGCAAAAAGGTCTTGATGAAAAACAAAAAGGGCGCCGCATGGAAAGCCTGAAGAATTTCGAAAAGGCGAATAAGTATGATACAACAAACAAAACAGTGCTTACTGAACTCGCTTCAGCATATATGGACCTGAGAAAATATTACCAGGCAAAAGAAACTTATAAAAAACTTATTAATCTTGGCGAAACCTCTGCCGGCAATTATAAACAATTACTTCAGCTATGCTTTAATTTAAAATCCTATGATGAAGCGATTGTCTATGCAAATGATTTAAAGAAGGCGGATCCTTCAGAAAAAATAAACTATTACCTTGGAAAAATTAATTATGACAGGGAAAATTATGGGGATGCCCTTAAATATTTGAATGCAGCAGCCACTGATGAGCCAAAAAATGCAGAGATCCCGTATATGATCGGACGTAGCTATGCTGATATGCAGAACCTGAAACAAGCGATTCCATTTTATCTCAAAGCAGTTGAATTGGATGATACAAAGTATGGATGGATCTATGAACTGGGCCTGATTTGCTATTCAAACAATAACAATATCGATGCATTAAAATATATTTTGCTTGCCGGGGATAAGGGTTATCCCAGGGATAATGCCTATATGCAAAATCTGGGCATTGCTTATATTGATGCGGGAAAATTTAATGACGGAATTTCCATTTTGAATGATGTATTGAAAAAACGTCCCTCTGATCTTACCCTTCTTGATATGATAGCCCAATCCTACTACGAGAACGGGAAATATGATGATGCTATGAATAACTGGGATGCGATATTAGGTTATGATAAAACGAATGCTTCGGCTTTGTATATGATCGGTATGTGTTATCTGAAAAAAGGTGATAAATCAAAAGGTACCCAGCTTTGTGATAAGGCTATTGAAATGGATCCGGCCCTGGCCATGTACAAACAGAAAAAAGAGATGGCCGGTTTTTAATGTTTGCCTTTCCGCTACGTAGTTATCTTATTTTGACTAAGAAATTTCCCTTTACATTCTTTCAGGAACTCTGATTCCCAATAGATGCATTGCTGAAGAAATAACATTCGATGTCATTTCTGAGAGTTGAAGACGAAGTTGTTTTTTATCTGCAGATTCTGCATTCATTACAGAATGTTCTGCATAAAAGGTATTGTACGTTTTAGCAACCGTAAAAATATAAATGGCGATAACGGAAGGATTATGTTCATCAGCCGCTTGCTCTAAAATAACCGGGAATTGTTCCAGTAAAATGAGTAGCTCCCGTTCCCCGGGTAATAATTCCTGTGATTGCAATTTATAGGTTGGTTCGGCCTTTTCTTTTCTCAGTATGGATTTTATTCTTGCATGTGCATACTGAACAAACGGCCCTGTAAATCCATGAAAATCGATCGACTCTTCAGGATTAAAAACCATTTTCTTTTTAGGATCCACCCTGAGAAGGAAAAATTTCAATGCCCCAAGGCCAATGATATCGTGCAATTCATGTAACTCGGGCTCCGTGAAACCGGTTACTTTACCTAATTCTTCTGTATGTCTTGCTGCTATTGAAACCATTTCATCGATCAGGTCATCAGCATCTACAACAGTCCCCTCCCTGCTTTTCATCCTTCCTGTCGGCAAATCAACCATGCCATAACTTAAATGATAAATGCCATCCGCATAAGGCTTTTTCAACTTCTGAAGAATTAATTTCAAAGCCTTCATATGGTAGTTCTGTTCATCGCCTATTATATAAATACTTTGATCATAATGAAAGTCCTTATATTTTTCATCCGCCAACCCAAGATCCTGTGTCATATATACAGACGTACCATCTTTTCTCAACACTAATTTCTCATCAAGACCTTCAGCAGAAAGGTCGATCCATACACTCCCATCTTCTTTTTTAAAAAAAACATTCTGATCCAGCCCCTCTTCCACGAATTTTTTTCCGAGCAGGTACGTATCGCTTTCATAATATATTTTGTTGAAATCAGTACCGATTCGTTTATATGTTTCATCAAAACCGGCATACACCCAATGGTTCATTTTCTTCCATAGATCTATTACTTCAGGTTTCCCGGCTTCCCAATCGAGGAGCATTTGCTGGGTAGCTTTCATAATGGGAGCTTCTTTTTCAGCCTCTTCTTTTTTCATACCATTTTTACTCAACTCATCGATTTGTTTCTTATATTCTTCATTAAATTTTACATAATAGTTTCCAACAAAATGATCCCCTTTTGTATGGGTATCCCCGGGTGTCTGGCCGTTTGCGAACAATTGCCAGGCAAGCATGCTCTTGCAAATATGAATGCCCCTGTCATTTACAATGCACGTTTTAAGAACTTCATAGCCGTTTACTTTCAAAATTTCCGCCACTGACCAGCCTAAAAAATTATTCCTGAGATGACCGAGGTGAATGGGTTTATTTGTATTGGGTGACGAATATTCCACAATGACCTTTGTTCCGTTAGAAGGTTTTATTCCAAACTGTGCGGCTGAATAATTCGTCTGAATAAAATTGATCCAATAGTCACCGGTGATCGTAAGATTCAGAAAAGCTTTGATCAGATTATAGTTCTGAAAAATTATTGCGTGTTGTGTTACCAGGTAGTCACCTAATTCTTTTCCTATCTGTTCCGGAGACTTTTTCAATACTTTGACCAGCGAAAACAAAACAAGCGTATAATCTCCCGCGAATTCAGGTTTCGTTGAATTAACAGTTAGGTTGGATTCAGCCACGTCAAGATCATATAATTCCCGGAGAGCTTTGACTGCAAACGATCTTATCTGACTAATAATACTCATATTGAACCCGTTAAGCTGCGAATTTACCCATTATTGAATATCATAGCCTCATTTAAAAACTTCTGGCAATAATCGTCAGCTATCCCGAAAGATAAAGTTGCAAATACCAGGTAATTTTTAGTTTTTATTTTTTATTTACAGTTGAAGTTTGTTATTTGGGATTTGCTTTATTTACTTTGCAGTTTTATGCGAAAACACGCTCATTCTGTAAGAGATTTTGTTATTCCCATTATTGATTTTTTTTACCCTCCGTTTAAGGCTATTATGGATTTGCAAACCTTTCGTTATGCGGCCTGCGGGGGAGCCAATACGTTGCTCGGTTTGATTTTGTATTTTATCAGTTTCAAATATATTCTGCATGAACAAAACCTGGACCTTGGTTTTTATGCATTCAAACCACATATTGCCGCGCTTTTCATTTCTTTCGTGGTTAATTTTTGCGTCGGATTCTTTCTGATGAAGTTTGTTGTGTTCAGTGAATCGAATATTAAAGGGAGAGTTCAATTATTCCGGTATTTCTTTTTTTATATTATTTGCCTTTTTTTGAATTACATTTTTTTGAAACTCTTTGTGGAATATCTGCACATTTATGCCATTCTTGCGCAGGTGATCACAACAGTGATTGTTGTAGTATTCAGTTATCTTGTTCAAAAACATTATACTTTCAGGGTGGTGATGAGTGAAGAAATCACAAATTAAAATTTGCAGCGTCTATTTTCACCAATAAATTACCACTGCAATTGCTGCGCACAACAAGATGTTCGCGCAAAGGATAAATATTCACAATTTTGATATCTTCCATTTTTCCATTACTCCGTATGCCTTTTATCCATTCTTTATTCAATTGCTGATTAATAACGGTGATTGCTGAGGTGATATAGGATGAGAGATCAAATCTTGTATATTTTCTTAGCTCATTTATGATACGTTTGTTAAATAACCATTCAGCTGTTTTTAGGAGCATGTTCTTTGACCTGATATCAAAATCCAGGTCTTTTAATTCAATGATTTTAGTAGTTGCATCATAGGACGGTTTTCCAATTAAATAGAATAACCCTTGCTCCGATCCTTCGAAATTTACCTTGACGATAAGGTTCTCGTTGTCCATTCCATAAAGAGAACAATCTTTGATGATGATATATTTGTTGGAAGTGAGATCAAATCTTTTATTCCTGAGCTGCCCGGAAAGAATATTGGTAAGAGAATCGTAATTCAATATGGCATCTAAAAAAATATTAAACCCGGTGTGATAACTAAAATCAGTAATGTTGGGTGCTATGGTCAAATGCTCCTGCGGCCTTTCAAAACTTATCAGGGGTTTTGCTGCCAAACCAAGATAAACATTCAATGAATCATTTCTTGCGAATAAATTATTGATCCGGATCTTTGTTGGATTGATCTGTAGCCAACCTAATCCATAAAGATTATACACCCGGTTCAACTGATCCCATATTCCCTGGAACTTTGGCCTCAGATCATAACTACCAAACGATTTTTCCATGTCAGACCTGGCTTTATCCAATTGTTCTTTTAAACCTTTCATCACATCGGCCGTAACATCCTGGCCCCAAAAACATACAGTACATTTATCAACCGGCTCTGGTTCTAATCTTTTTATGAGAAGCCTTGCTTTTAGATCGGGTGTTATTAAAACTGAGTTCTGAAAACTTACATTCACTCTTCTTTCACCTTCATCATAACCGCATCTGCAAGCAGGAGTCCAGGGGGAAAGAGCCGTACCATTTAAACAAACCCTCGTTGAGCCAATTATTTTATAATAACCCGTGAAGCCTATCGAAAGAATGGTCCCCGAAGCCTTCATTTGTAACGGGCTGCGCCGGAAGATATATTTATATCTTGTATCACATCCCTCCTGCACCCAGCCACCAGGCCAATTCAAAGAAGTAAATACTGTATCAACGGTTTTTTCTGCCATGTTGTAAACAGGTTTAAGATTTAACTGGATAGGAATATTAATTTCCGATTCCGGCAATGAATCCATTCTGAAGTCTGTTTTTACCAGGGAAGGCTTGTCAGGAATAATTTTTTTTGAGCAGGAAATAAAGAAAACAGCAGAAATAAATATGAACCAGAGCTTAAAAAAGTTTGACATAACCTTTCAAAATAAAAGATTTGATCTGAAAAATTCAGATTAAAAGGGAAATTTCAACAAATTTTAATCATTGATCCTTAGGGCCAAAGGGATTCCCTTTATAAAAACCGTAAATTTCCTATTGTAAGACCAAGATTTTATTGCATACTTTGAACTTCCAATCATCCTAAGGACGTCTTTCTATTACCAGTCCGACTTTGAAAACCGCCTAATCCTAAGAAAAGTCGTAATAAAAAACGTATACTATGGACAAAACTTCTACTCTCTACAGAACTTCCCGGTTATTTACTATTTCATTGCCCCTTCAGTGTATTTGGGGAACCAGTAGTTGTTCTCCGTAAAATGTTTTTTCTTACCAGGAAAAAATTATTTCAAAAAACATAACCCAATCCGTATATATGATAACAATTGCCATTATTGCTACGATAAGCAGATCAAAATTTTTACAGTTTCATCTCTTCCGCCTTTCCGGAGTTACGCCATTAATTATGCGCCATTAACCATTGAACCACCGAAATAAAGGGTAGTGTACATTATTAACAATACCCTTTTTTCGGCTTTTGAAAATTATGTTTCCCCTTTTACAGCCTGATTTGATACCCTAATTTTTCCGACCATTAGTATCCTTGTTTTGGCTGCGTCATACTAAACCAATTTCCGCAGCCATCGGTAATGATCGCCTCGATACCATAGAATTGTTCTTTCGGTTCCGATTTAAATTCTACTCCTTTTGCTTTTAATTCTTCATAGGTTGCGCGACAATCGGAAGTATAAAATGCACCTGCACCCATTACCCTTTTTCTAAAAGAAAATTCAAGGCTTTATTGACATCCTCTTCAAAACCATTTGGGCCGCCGGCAGGGAAAAGAATAATTTCAAGCCCAGGCTGATCAGGCGGATTTACAGTCAGCCATCTGAACCCATTATCCATAGTTGCATCTGTATTCACTTTAAACCCGAGTTTGTTTACATAAAACTCATAAGCCTTGTTTTGGTCTGTTACAAAAAATGATGTATGAGAGAGTTTTGTTATCATAAATTTCAATTTAGAAAACAAAACTAATCGACAGAATTACAAACTGTTTCTTGAATGTTGCTTTTTACATGAATGCAGTCCGGGGCCAGGAGTTTTCTAAAAAAGCCCAAAGATCTTTCCATCGCTGTCGATATCTACATTTTCAGCGGCAGGAACAAGAGGAAGTCCCGGCATTCGCATAATATCTCCAAGGATAGGAATAATAAAACCGGCTCCTGAAGCGAATTCAAATTCGCGGACCGTAACCACAAAATCCCTGGGTGCGCCTAATTTTTTTTCATCATCACTTAAACTTTTTGGGGTTTTTGCCATACAAACAGGCATATGATCGAAGCCGAGTTCTTTAATAAGTTTTAAACCCTGTCTTGCTTTCACCGAATATTCTACATCTTTGGCTCCATATAATTCGGTTGCGATACAATGTATTTTTTCTTCAACAGATATATTCCAGTTGTATAAAGGCCGAAAATGGCTTTCGTTGGTGTGAATGATCTCAGCAACTTCTTTTGCCAGTTCAATGGCCCCATCACCTCCATCTGAAAATGCGGTTGACAGGATTGCACGTACACCATGCGATGAACAATACTCTTTTATTATTTCAATTTCTTCGTCACTATCGTTGGCAAAAGAATTGATCGCAATAACTGGTTTTACATTAAATTTTCTGATATTCTCAATATGTTTTCCCAAATTAGCGAGACCTTTCCTAACCGCTTCGGCATCAGGAAAACTTAATCCTGATTTTTTCACGCCACCATGATGTCTTAACGCCCTTACTGTGACTACAATGACTGCTGCTTCAGGATTCAACCCGGCTGTCACACATTTTATATCGAAGAATTTTTCTGCTCCCAACTCAGAAGCAAAACCAGCCTCAGTCACTACATAGTCCGCCAGCGACAATCCTATTTTGGTTGCAAGTATAGAATTCGTTCCCTGGGCGGTACTCGCAAATGGTCCGCCATGCAGAATCACTGGATTTGCTTCGAGAGTCTGTACCAAATTAGGTTTAATAGCATCTTTCAGTAAAACGGCCATGGCGCCAACTGCCTTCAGATCCCTTGCAAAAACGGGTTCACCTGAATAGGTGTTTCCGATGTAAATATTTCCCAATTTCATCTTGAGGTCTTCAAAATCGTTGGCCAGGCAAAGGATCGCCATAATTTCAGAAGCTGATGTAATATTAAAACCATCCTGCCTTGGCACGCCATTCATCGGGCCACCCAAACCAATAATAATATTTCTTAGCGCCCGGTCATTCATATCCATAACCCTCTTCCAGGCAATCGTGCGCGGATCAATCTTTAATTCGCTTTTATTATGTTGAAGATGATTGTCGATCATTGCCGATAATAAATTATTTGCTCTTTCAATAGCAACAAAATCACCGGTAAAATGGAGATTGATATCTTCCATAGGAATTACCTGGGCAAAACCCCCGCCGGCAGCGCCTCCTTTCATTCCAAAAACTGGCCCTAATGAAGGTTCACGAAGAACAGCGATTGTTCTTTTACCAATTTTATTCAGACCATCGGCGAGACCAATGCTGATAGTAGTTTTCCCCTCTCCGGAAGGCGTTGGTGTCATTGCAGTCACTAAAATCAAGTGGTGCTGACTGATCTTTTTTTCATTTACCAGGGATAAAGGAAGCTTGGCTTTATACTTTCCATAATATTCCAGTTGGTCTTCTTCAATACCTAATTTCGAAGCTATATCCCTGATATGCTGGATAGGTGCAGATTGAGCAATTTCAATATCAGGAGGCAACACAATCATACACTGCAACTTACTGCTCAAAAAACTTTTTTATGCTGAGATGAATCAATTGACGAACTTATTAATATCAGGTTTTAGTAAAAAGTTTGTTTCCCGGAAGATTCAATTTTCCCGGTTTTATTCAAACAAGATCATACGCCTGTAGAAAACAATGAGGAATAAACGATTTGGGTTGTTCTTTTTGTTTTTGCTTTTTCAGCCAGGCCATGTTTCGATAATAGGTAGGCGCAAAACCAATTTCCTTTTTAAAAAGAACGCTAAACGACCCAATACTTTCAAAACCAACTTCGTTACAAACTTCAGTTACGGCCCTATTTTCAACGAGCAGGTCTTTGGCTTTATCCAATCTTTTTTGTGTCAGGTATTGATGAGGAGTGAGCTGGTAAATTTTTGTAAATAAGCGATGAAAATGATACCTGGAAAGAAATGCTTGTTGTGAAATTTCTTTCAGATCAATTGACTCATGGTAATTTTCATCAATAAAAACTTTAGCAACAGCAATTCGTTGATAAATATCGTTGGTAAGATTCATTCTTCTAAGTTAAAAACTAAAAGATAATAGATAAAAGCACATTCATAGAAAATATTCTTTTATCTATTCCCTATTATCTTAGGGTTATAAATTATTAGGATTTTTCCATCCTTTGCCCAGTCTTTCAACGGTACCGTTCACCCGTTCATTTCTTGTTTCTTCTCTTTTAGCAGTTATGATCCATTCAATGTATTCTTTTTTATTGGTAAAGGACAGTGAATTAAAAAACTCTTCCGGTTTTTTATTCTCTTTAAAAGCTGTTGCAAGATTATCTGGCAGGCGAACGGTTTTTGTTTTCGGATCAACGTAATCAAAAATGGGTCTTTCTTTTGGTTTTTTCTCTCTTTTTTTATCTGCGTTCGTTTTTAATCTTGAACCAAATGTGGACCAGGTATCATCAAAAGAAATCAGGCTGATCCATGTAAGTTCATCATGTTTTAACAAACTGTCCCATCCTTTATCTCTCGTCAGGTCAGTCTGAATTTTAGACGTACCCTTGGGATAATAGATCCATAAAATCACATCATCCTTTACCAGCTTCAGGACTTTGTAAAGTTCTTTATCCATTTGTGTTTTGTTCATCACAAACCAATGAACCTGGTTACAATTTTTTGCACCGGCTGAAATTTTCACTCCGGCAGGCAAATCGCCGATATTCTTTTTAAATTCCGCGGGTGCATTGATCGTAAGCAAGCTAAAGCCTTCCTTTATCTTTAACTTTTGAGCTGTAGAATTAGCCATAGCAGCAATTTCTGCTAAAGATAACGTATGCTGGAATAAGCTTATTCTCGAATCTTGCTAA
>JBIOGV010000055.1:0-16321 GCA_044448365.1 Chitinophagales bacterium | reverse complement strand
TTGGAAAAGGGCTATGACCTACAGGACGCCACAATAAACCTTTCAATGTTAATTTACCAGACTGCACGGATACTGTATCCGGACCTTCGAAGTCTTGTGCATGCATCTGCTCAACTGAAAAACAGGTGAGAATAAGGGCAAATATAATTTCCTTAATCATTTAATCTTTGTTACTGTTAGTAGTCCTGAAAAACTGCTGCTAACGTTTCAGGGCTTGCCGAAGTGCCGCACGCCACACTCTTCAAATATAGGCACAATCTTTCTTGGGGCATTTTCGGGAAGCTGAATGTTATAGGCAGCCAAGTTGTTGCTGTGAAGAATAAATGTTTGAAGTCTTCAACAAACTTGTATAAATTATTTAATCGTCTTTCTCTCAATAATTAATTGCCTGCTCGCCTCAATAAATTAATTCCCATCAGATAAGGCATAAGAAACAAGGCAGCAGGAATGGTTGCAATAAAACTTATTATAGCAAGTGGTTCCGGTACAGAGCGCGGCAGCATGTTCAATAAAACTCCTAATAAACTTATTATAATGTAAATGTTGCAAGCAGCTGGTTTGAACCAACCTGCTGTTTTCAACGAAGCAGCAAAAGCGGCTGTTGCTATATATATCAGAGAATCCTCAATGATGGGAATATAGCGAGATTGATTTGCCATTGGCAAAGCCCATTCAGGCATCTTTTCTAAAGAGGATTTTACCATGATTCTATACATTTCTTCCACATAATAACTTAAAAAGATCATATCAATAAGAAAAAGTGGAATCGCGATTTGTATGAAAGTAAACCCAAGCAGTGAATAAAGGTTTCCTTTTGTCGATTTCAACTTCTCCCTAAGAATCGCAAAGCCAAGAGCATACAATACTGCAGCAATAACTAGGATTATATATCTTATTTCCTGTTCAGTAATCGATGCTAACCATACTACCGGCTTGCCAAATGGAGGAGGCCCCAAGCCGGCAATCATAGAAATAAACATCCACGGAACAATTAACAATGATGCGCAGGCAACAATATGTTTTTTTTCAACATCTCCTATTCTTACAGCAGAGTCGCTCAAAATCCATGTTGCTATAATCATCAGGCAAACATTTATTATCCAGATAGGTAAATATATTTTGTAACTCACGTAACCAATGCCAAGACCAATTGCAGACGCCAAAACAGGAACGAGTATGAGATAAACCTGGCTTATATTTCGTTTTAGTTTCGTTTTCACTTTGTTAGAAAGATGTTTGTCAAAGTTAATTTCTTGGAATCAGTTTCAAGTTTCTATTGTCCCCAATTGGTTGCCTACAACGACAGTGCATTTGTGCTGTTGGGGAAATAGAATTCCTGCAGCTCGCTTGGCCGTAACTTTTATTTTATCACGGCCAAATTACTTAAGTTGATTAGAATTACAAATGTTGATGGGCCAAATTCTTCAGCCCCAATTGCACAAATTCTTTGTTGCAGGCTGCCCAACTTTATTTCAGAAGACACGTCTTTTTATGTTTGCGGATATTAAATTTATCGGTTTCCTAATCGGTCAGTCCATTCTATTGTAAACGATTTTAGTCGTTCTGATCTTACAAGTTTGAGATACGTTCCGACAATTTCTTTTGCGAGTCCATTTACCCAATTTTCATCTCTCAATTTAGATTTGTAATCAAAATCTGCTGCTAAACCATCAACAGCAAGGTTGAGATCAACAATAATATCATCAACGATGCGATTGGTACAAGCAATAAAATCTTGTCTGTCTCGCAAAGCTCTCACATACTTTTCAGGTTCCTGCAAGACATTTCTTCCAAGGTCGTCGTTTTCAAGAATTGTTCTGATGAAATAAATGATTGCGTATCGTGTTAAGTTGTAGCGGGCAATGAGTTGATTGTTAATTGTAGGAATTTTACTCACGATGGCGTTGTCAATCAATTTCAGCATAAGAATCCTATCAGCAGTAACCTCCGGTCTGGCAAAAATATTATTATAGAGATCTTCAAATACTTGATACTTTCTGTGGGTTCCCCAAGGTTCCTTTAGATCAAATGACATAAGTAAAATCCCCGATTCTTCGTTAGAGATTACCTCGCAATTGTTAGGGGTCATTTCACCCCTCTTTATTTCATAGTAATATTGGCTGTTGTAATGGTGATTAAACTCATTTTGCAATCTGATTTGAATTGGATTGTAAGATTTGAAATCTCTTGGTTTAACCCCATTTTGGCTGTTAGAATACTCAGTTATCTGTGCTGAAAGTGCAGAGTTAACCGGAACTTTAATAATTTTTGTAAGAATTCTTAAGTCGTTTGATAAATGCTGCCGGTTATTATACAGAGCGGTTAAACTTTGGCAACCGTTAACGACAAAGAATGTTTCAATTTTGAGCTTATCATTTTGAGAGGTTACTGTGTTTGATACGATTGTTATTCCATTATGAAATAGAGGGAACTTTTTGTGCAATGCAGGATTTCTTATACTCGCAACAATTCCTTTATTAACATTAGTGTTGCCAAGAGGTCCTCTTACATTATAATCAAAAATTGACTGATCAGAAATGCCGGGCATTTGAACAAGTTCAGTAGATTTAAGAGGCGCGATAAAAGTTATGGTATCTGCATCAGCGTAATATTTTGAAATGTCAACGCCTGAAATATCAAATTCTGTTGTTGTATTTTGTGGTATCTCTCTCGCCGCTGAAATGAAAGTTGATTCCAAAATATCCTTTCCTTCAAATTCGATTTCTGGACACTCAGCTAAAAATGCTATACCATTGGCATCAAGGTTCAAGTTGGACAGAAAAATCCCCCTCAACTTGTAAGCATCAATTTTATTTAACAGGTTCAATCGTTTTACAAGCCCAACTACTTGGGCTTCCCCACCAGTACTTATTAAATTTTCCATTGAGTCATTTGAACGCAATTGAGAAAGCGACCCAAAGAATTCCTTCAGAGCAACATCTCCGATTGTTCTGTCAGCGCTTTGTGAAATTTTTGATTGAAAAACATCAATGGTTCCGTAGGCTTCGTTAATATAAATTCCGTCAATGCCTTTGTCCCCATTCTGGTCGCAGACGCTGTCGATTGCTTCTTGCTTATCAAGCCTGTAATAATTTTCCAAATACCACATCAGAAAAGATGCGCTTTCCGTTCTGCGTCCAGGAATAACATAAAATGCGATGTGTTCAAGTAGGCTCGGGTATTCTACGTTTATCATTTTCCTTTTTTGTTGTTTATGACTTCCGGTTGATATTAGTTCTGTACCAAATATTGCACCGCCGAAGCCTTGAGATTTGTGATTTATAATTACACACAACGTGAAGAGCTTTCTGAATTCTATGCTGGTATTCTGTGATCCTTCAGCCCGAACTGTTGCTGAGTAAAATTAATGCAGTTGATGTTATATTCTGTAGCTTGGTTTTATTCGATCAGGACATATTCTTCAGCCAGCATGGTAGAAAAGCCGATTATTGGCCGTTATACAAAATTTGCTATTAAAAATTGTTCAACAAACGAAATAAGGCTCGCCACTTCAGGAGAGTCAATTTTGTCGAATTGGGCATGAAAGGCTTTGTTTCTGAGTTGGACGTAAGACTGTATAACTCCTGATTGCGCACCCTTAACTAAACCTTTAGCTTTAAGGGAACTTATTACACTAGATAATTCCTTATCCTCAACATTTAGATCGTTTCTTGCAGCAAATTTTTTTAGGCTGTCTTCCAACGCACCGCATGCTAACACTGCAGCAGAATCTTTATATCGTTCCGAAAGAAGAGATTTTGATAGACTTATAAAGTCGCCCAAGATTTCCCCTTTTGCTAGGCTCTCAATTGAGCCAAGCATATCATTCTTGATTTCGAATTTAATGGTTTCTAATATTCCCTTGATTGTCCAGATTAGGCTTTGAGCAAAAAAGCGGCCTCGATTTCCTCTTAAAAATGCCTCCCTAGCAGTTTTTATTTGTTTGACGAATTCATGGTCCTCATTGTATATTCGACTAATAAATGCAATCGAACCAAAGGTTGTTTCGTCTATTAGTTGAAATTCTATTTCCTGCCCGTGAAAGCATCTATCCGTATCAAAAATTAGATGTTCAACTCTGTCAATTGCTATTTCTTTGGTGATTTCCATAATGGCCTACAACATATAAATGTACGCAATAGACCATTGTTTTGAAAACCATTAATTCCCTATCCTCGTAATTCAGCCATTTCTCATTATATATTGTTTATTTTGCGATGAGAAAATATGTCACTAGTGAGCTGACTATGCCATCAGGAATATATCTTAGAATCGAGCTTAAAAAAATCAGGTAAATAGGTGTCAAGTATGCCGGCTTTTAATGAAAAATTTTGCCAGATACCTGGTCACAAGGCCACCCGACAATATCTATCACAATTTTGCTTTCCTGCGTGCTTTTTTTGCGTTCAGGAATTTTTTGGCACTAGGCCCTGATCATTTTCATGCTCCACAAATTCCCTCACTGTGCAAGCATCGCATCAATATGCTTTGCTGCTTGCCCCAAAAAAAGTGTGCCGGTCAGGTGGCATATTCGATATTAAAAGATTATCATAACCAGGTTTATAATCAAGGTTGCATAGCATTAAATTTATTCGATTGCAATTTCATCTTTTTGTAGCTTAGTCACTTATGGTCAAGTATTTGCCAGCAAATTCTATTCGGCTTTTCTTATATTGCATTGACGAACCTTATTTATGTCAAACCCACTCATCAATCAATACTACAATCAGCTTGAACGTTCCTTTCAGTACAGCAAAAGCAAAAATGAAGACACCATAAAGAGTTATTTCTGGATGCTGCTGAATGATTATGCCCACAGGAATAATTATGAAGTGGTGCGTGAAGTGTATTGCATGGGCACAAAGGGCAACAAGGTAAAGCCGGACGGCATTTTGAAAACATTCTGAGGTATTGATGTTGGCTATTGGGAAAGCAAGGATGAAAAAGATGATATTGAAGATGAAATAGATGCCAAACAAAAAAAGGGTTATCCTTTAACTAATACTTTATTTGAAGATTCAAATATTGCAGTTCTTTTTCAGCGTGGCGCAGAGATCATGAGAATTAATATGAGAGTGCCGGATGACCTTGACAAAATTCTAAGAGAGTTCATCAGTTTTAAAAACGATACTGTTTACCAGTTTGAAGATGCTATTGAAAATTTCAAAGCCGATATTCCCAATATCATAGAAACGCTACGCAAACGAATTGAAGAATCAGGAAGCAAGAATACTAATTTCATTTCCACACGCAATACATTTCTTGAATTATGCAGAGCGGAAATTAATCCTGAGTTTACCCTGGCGGATATTCGAGAAATGATGATACAGCACATTCTTACAAGTGATATTTTTAATAAGATTTTTGATGACCCCGAATTTCACCATCACAATACTATTGCTGCTGAGCTTGAAAAACTGATAGGAACATTATTTACCTACAGTGAACGAAAAAACCTTTTAGGTAGTATTGAACATTATTATGATACCATTAATGCTACAGCTGCAGGTATTGTTGATCATCATGAAAAACAGAAATTCCTGAAAGTCCTATATGAGAATTTTTACAAAGTATATAACCCAAAGGCTGCAGATAGGCTAGGTGTCGTGTATACGCCCAATGAGATAGTGAAATTCAGGATTGAGAGTACAGATTATTTGTTGCACAAGCATTTTAATAAAACGCTTGCCGATGATAACGTAGAAATTTTAGACCCTGCCACCGGTACGGGAACTTTTATCTGCGATATTATTGAACACATTCCCAAGCAACATCTTGTCTACAAATACAAAAACGAACTACACGCCAATGACGTGGCGATTCTTCCTTACTACATAGCCAATCTGAATATTGAATTTACTTTTAAACAGAAGATGGGATATTACGAAGAATTTACAAATAGTTGCTTTGTCGATACCCTCGATAATACTGGGGCTTTGGCCTATACTGGAAAACAGCACAGCTTATTTGGCCTGAGCCATGAAAATGCCGAACGAATACGTAAACAGAATACAAAAAAGATCAGCGTTATTATTGGCAACCCCCCTTACAATGCTAATCAAGCAAACTATAACGACTTTAACAAAAATCGTAGTTACCCTGACATTGATAAACGAATCAAAGAAACATTTGTAAAATATTCTAGGGCCACAAATAAAGCAAATCTTTATGACATGTACGTCAGGTTCTATCGGTGGTCAATGGACAGAATCGACAAAAACGGTATTATTTGTTTAATTACGAATAACTCATTTATTAATAACAAAGCATTTGATGGGTTTAGAAAAATTGTTGAAGATGAATTTGACTCTGCATATATCATCGATTTGGGCGGAAATATTAGAGAACTAAGCGGGAAAGACGGTATTTGGTTAAATGAAGAAAATACAATTTTCGGTGTTGCGGCAGCTGTCGGGATCGCTATTATGTTTTTAGTAAAACAGTCATCGAAAGATAAATTAAACTGTATCATAAACTATATACATCCTTGTGATATCAGGGCCACGAGAATGGAGAAACTTGAATGGATAAATTCAAACAACTTTAGGCAAATCAATTTTGATCGGGTAAACCCCAAGAATAACAATTGGCTTAATCATTCAGATAATGATTTCGAAACCTTAATGCCATTGATTGATAAAGATGTAAAAGCTGGAAAGAAGCAAGATGCGTTATTTTCTAACTTTTCTCTCGGCATAGCCTCACACAGAGACGGCTGGGTATATGACTTTTCAGAAAAAGGGCTTGAAAAGAAGCTCAGGTTTTTTATTAATGTATACAATCAAACTCTGATAGATGATTCCTTCTCAGAGAAGAAATCTATTGCATGGGACAGCGACCTAAATAATTTGCTCAGGAGGAAGCTCAAAATTGCATTTGAAAAAGATAAAATTATATCGGCGCTTTTCAGACCATATTGCAAAAAGTGTTTCTATTTCGACAAACAACTAAATGCGAGACTTTATCAGTTCCCCAATATTTATGAAATTGGTGCACAGAATCATTTTATTTGCATTAGAAGAGAGGGAAATAGTAAGCCATTTCATTTACTTGCGACATCATTAGTTGTAGATCTTCATACAACCGGCGATTCTCAATGCCTTCCTCTTTATCGTTTCGTGGATGGGAATTTGGAGGACAACATTACTGAATGGGGTCTGCAAAAATTTGTCGAACATTATAAAGACAAAATAGCCAAAGAAGAAATTTTTCATTATGTTTATGCAGTCCTCCATCATCCCACTTATCACAAAAAATATGAATTGAATTTAAAAAGAGAATTTCCGAGAATCCCTTTTTATAATAATTTTCAAAAATGGGCAGAATGGGGGAACCAGTTAATGGAACTTCATGTAAATTATGAAACGGTAGAACCCTACGATTTAAAACTTCACCAACACGAGCAAAAGGCTGAATCAATAAGACAAAAGAAAATATTTCAGGAAATCAAAGAAACGGAAGCTTTATATGCAAGACAGCCGAAAATAAAACCTAAACTGAAAGCAGTTAAAAAGGCAGGAATCATTGAACTGGATGAATTAAGTTTTTTGACAGGCGTTCCAAAAGAAGCCTGGGATTACAAACTCGGCAATCGTTCCGCCCTGGAGTGGATACTCGACCAGTACAAAGAAAAGAAACCATCTGACCCAACCATTGCTGAAAAATTCAACACTTACAGGTTTGCAGACTATAAAGAGAAAGTGATTGATTTATTAAAAAGAGTTTGCACAGTAAGTGTAGAAACGATGAAGATTATTAATGAAATGCCTCAATAAAGAGAAAAATTAGCAAAGGCTATCAACTGGGTATTAAGGGGTATTGAAGCTTCAAAACCATAAGTCATTTTATCAATTCCTTTATTATAATCATTATTTTTTTATTGGTTTAAACATAGGAATTTGGATATAGGTATGCTTTGCAAAGGCATTATCTTCTTCAACCAATGAACTACTAATTCAACATCATCTTTATTCCTTTTCATTGACTTTTGCTCATAGATTTCTTATAACCTCCAACAGGAAACCTTTAAATAAATTCCTATTATCTTCTACTTTTAATTGTCCAATCTTTGAATTAACAACTTGGAATTGCACATCCGCAATCAGGTAGTATATTTGCAAGAGTTCTCTTACAGTCTGGTGTACTTTCAGAGACCAGGATGAAAAAATAGAGATTGTAATTTTTCAACAACTTCATTTTCATTGCATTCCAACAGCAAATTGAGAGAGGTTCTAAATCCTCTCTCTCCGCTGGCTGTAGTGCAAAATCTTCATCGGCTTTTAAAGCAGCTTTTGCATCTCCTTCATTGCGGATACACAACATGAATCCTTTTTAAGCATGACTGTCTATTTTATAGGGCTGATTGTATAATTGCCAGATTCATCAGTGTATTCGGATTAATATATCAATGATCTTCAAAATTATTACCTGATTAAGGTAACGGTACCCTTTTCCGTTTGAATTGGCCGTCCATTCAGGCTGTATGAGCATATCCATACATAAATGTCTACAGGTTGTGGGGTTCCCTGCGCGGTACCGTCCCAGCCTGCAAATGCATTATAGGATAAATAAATCAACTCCCCCCAGCGGTTATAAATTGAAAAACGGTAGTTGGACACAGTCCCTGCAGACCTGGGCCTGAATAAATCATTGCGGCCGTCGTTATTTGGAGTAAATGCACTGGGTACAAAAAAATATTCGGGGCATATCTCGTCAATTACCGTGATGGAATCTTTCCCGACACATTCATTGCGATCTGTCACCTGGAGCCAATATAAGCCGGGAGAGGAAATTTTAATACTCCTCGTGTCTGTTCCATTGCTCCATCTATATGTTTCGAAATTATTTAATGACGTTAAGACGACCTGAGCGCCGGTGCATTTTGAGATGCTATTTGTTAAAAAGTTAGCAGGCCTTTCCACTTTAACCACATTAACTGTATCCGTTGCAGTACAATTGCGCGAATCGGTTAATCGCACCCAATAGGTACCGGGTTCGTTTACAGTAAATGTTTGATCTGAACTGCCATTATTCCATAAATAAGCTGAATAGGCTCCTCCATCCAGTACTACTGTGCTATCGGCGCACATATTTACAATATTGCGAAAGTTCGCAGCTGGATTTGGATAGGCAGCAACCACAAACGTATCTATCGTCGTGCATCCATATTGATCCATTGCGTTTAAACCATAAGTGCCTGCAATGGTGACAAGAATTTTTTGGCTTGTTTCCCCGTCGTTCCATAAGTAACTTGTAAAATTACTTCCCGGATCCAATATCAATGAGCCGTATTGACAAAATCCCGTTTGATACGTGCTATCTCTTACCTGTACACTTCCGGAAGGCGGTGTAAAAACAGTTAGGGCAACGTTTTCCACAACACTATCACAGCCATTCCTGTTTGCAAAATGGTGGCTATACATACCAGCGGTGTTTACAATGGAATCCCATGGTAAAGCATAAGAATCGCCGTCGCAAATGATTTCTGAAAAATTCTTTTGTTGCGGAGCCAGCGAGACATGAAGATTTAATACAGTTGTCGAATCACATCCGGCTGCGGACGCGGTTGTATAGCTTGCCACACCATCACCTTCAGTTGTTATCAGCATATTATTCCAGGTATAAGGTATTTGCTGACTGCATATGAATTTTTCATCTACAATTACTTTACTTCCGGGCTTTATGATAAATTGAACGGGGTTATCCGGTAACAGCAATTCGTTACCGCAAAGTCCTTTTAAGGTACTGTTGTCGCTTCCTTTTTGGGGAGTGATAGTATAACTGCCGGCCGGTAATGGGGAAGAAAAATTAATAACAATAGAGTTGGTATAACCACCCCGGTCAGTACAGTTCATGCCGTATGCGCTAACAATACTTGCAGGTGCATTGGTTGTAAAATCACTGCCATCAGCGGCAATAGAACTGCATAAAACTTGCGTGTTTGTTTTTATAATAATACTTTTCGTATCGTTGCATTGTTCGTCTACATTGCTCAGTTGCGGGTTGACAGTGTTGAAAAAACTAGCAGTGGAGCCGTCAAAATCAATGGTAAAGCCCTGTTGCGAGCCGCTTAAATTACTTCCATTATTGTTGACCATGATAAAAAATACATCCCCCGCTTTTGCAAAAATGGGAGCGCAAAAAGCCCATCCCACCACATTGGCCAGGATAAACTGAGTTCTTGATGTATCACTGAGCCCGGTGGCACCATCAATGCTGCTGCTTGCAGTATTGAGGTTGTAATTGCACCTGATAATATCCTGTGCCGTGAGCGAACTGCAATCTTTACCAGTAACATCCAATACCGCAAAATTGTAATCATTACCCGGGTTTACCGGTTTAATTTTAAACAGCACATTCCCGGCTGTTGCCACACGTATTTGCAGCCATACTGAATTCGTTTCACCCCCTCCGGGTTGCGGAGAACAGGGTGTTGAATTTAAATCTAATTTCTTGCCTGTACCTGTATAACTGTATGGCGTAAAAAAAGGGCTGCCACATAATTGCAGGGCATTGCAGGCATCCTGTTCCGGCTGATTTGGCGGCAATTGGTAATTCGATTGCCCCAATGATTTATTAATTGAGATAAAATAAAGGGCTAGGCACATTGAGATAAGTTTTATGTTACGGGTATAGAATCGCATTATCGGTTTGTCGTGTAATTGTACAGATACCATCAAAACCTGCCCTCGCAGATTATCTAAATTAATATTTAAAATTTGGGCGTTGAAGATACAGCTTACATGATATATTTCAGTCATTGCGTTATAGGAATCAATTTATATGATTCAAATGAAAAGAAGGGATGTGGGTTGACATATGCATAGTTGCCGGTAAGATCTTTTTTTGGAGAATCCAAAACAGCTAAATGGAACTGCATTTTTTGTTTTGGTGTCATCTGCGAAAACAGAAGAAGCTGAACCTTCCGGATTTTATTTGAATTAACTTTGACTGGCTGCCGTTACCTATAGCAAATCTTTCCGACTGGAACTTCAAGACCGTCTGGTTTGGAAATAAGAAAATAAGGAAGAAAGAATCAAAGCGCAGACAAATGAGAAATTTTATTTTGATCGCCTCGCTGCTGGCAGTGAATTGTAAAAAGCCATCGACGATCATTTCTTCGCCTTCTCTTCCACCGACGATACCAAGTCATCCGGTGATTATACCTAGCCATCCGGCAATCAAAAACATACAGCTTGTGTCGGATGATGCGGCTTATGAGTCATTCGGAGTCCTTGATTATTCGCGGCAAAACATTTACACCTACTATTATCGCAGGGGCACTTCACATTTACACGGAGGCAACCCGGTGTACAGGGAATACAATGCACTCACAAAAAAATGGGGCGGTCCCGTAACAATTACAACGGACACAAAGGATGGCAGTGTCTTTGGAGGAAGAATGGACAATGACTCCACGGTATTATTTTTGGGCAGATCAAATAATGGATTGAATGGAGACTGGAGCATCGATATACAAATTATTAAGTGCGACAGCAACAATAAATTCTCATTACCGAGAAATTTTAACTGGGCTGGAATTCCTAAGCTGCAGAGACAACTGTTCTACGGTCATATAGTTAAAGGAGAAATGCCGGGAGAATATTTCATGCCCATGTACCAGTTGCGGATAGGCAGTTCTAATTCAAGAAGACTGCTGCAATGTTTTTACACAACCGACTATTGGAATACCTACAATCTCCGGGGAACGATTTACGATGGAACCATTCCATTTAGTGAAACGTCGATGGTCTATTTGGGTAATGGAAGATTAATGACATTGACAAGGAATGATGTCACAGGTATTCTTGTTCCATTTGAAAGCGTTGACAATGGCGTTACATGGAAAAGACGGTCACCTTCAAATCTCTATTGGTGGATATTGCGTTCGCCCGAGATACCATTTGTTTATAATGACACGGCTACAGGGACATTCGATATCATCTACGAATGCCGGGATGCCAATATGATCGAAATAAGCAAGTACAACGATTTGAACAATTTTGGCATCCTGTCGCCTTTTTACCGGAACCCCGAGATATATGCTCATAATTTTGGCGCCGGTGAAAATCCTTCATTGGGTTATCCCTCGATGATAAGGATGAAAGACGGAAATTTCCTCATTATCTATTCCAAGCAATTCAATGATTACAAGGCGAATCTTCTTTACACTGAAGATGACCTGTCAGGTGATCCCGCCGGCATTCCCGAAAAGCCTGTGATTGTTCCATCGTATATAACACAAGATTCTTTCAGGGTAGATATAACCGGTTATGATGATAAACAAGTGGAAAATATCAGATGGTTAAGCGAGGATATGAGTGAAGATTCATCCTTTGATACTTTTACCACATGCAGGTACAGGACAAATTCTTATCCTGCAGTCGAAATGCATGACGTTCGAATGACCGGCTTCTGGAACACCTATTCCTGGCTGAAGCCGCAAACGACTTACTGGTTGAGAATTAAAGCCTGCAATAACAAAGGTTGTTCAGATTATTCCTTTGTAAAGGTGGTGACTCATGGGTAATTTATTCTGTCTCGTCATAGAATAAGTTCATACTCCTTTACAAATCTTTAATAAACTGCCCTGACAATTCTGGTATTAAGTCCGCTTTTCCTGAAGCTGTCTTTGCAAAAGAATTTATCAGGGTTTTTAATCGAATTAAAATAAACGGCGAAGGTCTTATCAAAATTTCAATGATTAATTATTGAATCACATCCACTATTTTAGAAAACTTAATATCAGCAGATGAGTTGCCGATCATCAGTTTCACTTTATCGGTTTCCAGAATAAACTGTTGCTGGTCTTCATCCCAATATTTCAGATCGCCTGCTTTTAATTGCAGCCTGACTGTTTTTCTCTCACCGGGTTTCAGAGTAATTCTTTGAAATGCTTTTAATTCTTTTTTTGGTCTTGCTACTGTTGAATTCAAATGCCTGATATATAACTGCACCACTTCGTCACCAGTTCTTTTTCCTGTATTCATTACATCAACATTTACCGTGATCGTTGCACCACCTTTAATCGTTACAGCATTTGTTTTAAAATCAGAGTAAATAAATGTTGTATAGCTCAATCCATAACCGAAAGGGAATAATGGATCACCTTTAAAATACATATAGGTTCTTCCATCACGAATGTTATAATCCATCATGGGGGGCAATTGTTCCATTGAGAGCGGCCATGTCTGCACCAGTCTTCCACCGGGATTATAATCGCCGAATAATACATCAGCCAAAGCATTGCCCAGTTCTTCGCTGCAATGCGTTAAGTGAATAATGGCAGGAATATTATGCTTTGTCCATGTAATAGCGTATGGGAAACTTGCAATCAAAACCACGACTGTTTTTGGATTGATGCGATAAACTTCTTTTATTAACTCTTCCTGTTCCAGGTAAATTGTTTTTCTGTCAAC
The DNA here is from genome assembly GCA_044448365.1 of Chitinophagales bacterium. GTDB lineage: Bacteria > Bacteroidota > Bacteroidia > Chitinophagales > Chitinophagaceae > VBAU01. The sequence goes on along the minus strand of JBIOGV010000055.1, from coordinate 2,903 downwards.
GGCTTCTCTGCCATCACTTGGGACAGGGCATTGGGCCCAGGCAGCATTACACCAGGGATGGTTGCCCAATATCATAATCACATAGTCAGAATGAGCGGCCAGTTTGGTTACACTATCTGCATCATTACCTGTCGTCCACTGAACATCAACATCGTTTCCTAATTTATTTTTTATACCTTCTAAAGCGGACACAGTATACGGAGGCGTGCCACTGTACCAATCCAGTAATACCTGGTTTGCATAGGGGCCAATAACAGCAAGTGTTTTAATCTTTGACTTATCAAGCGGGAGAAAATTATTTGAATTCTTCAACAGCACAATTGATTTTCTTGTCACTTCCCTTACGAACTCTTTATTTTTTTCAGTAAGCCAGGGTTCTTCGCCATCTTTTATGGATGCATAAGGAACCATTGAAGGGGGATCCAGCAAACCGAGTTTTATCATTACACGAAAATCTCCCCTTATCACCAGGTCAATATCTTTTTCATTCAGTATTCCTTCTTCCAGTGCTTTGTGAATAGAACCACTGAACCTGTCAAGAAATTGATTGATGCCTGCTTTTACTCCTTCTGCCGCCGCCCATACACTATCAGTATAATATTTATGTGCTGTCCAAAGCAATCGCATAGCGCCGCCATCGGTACAAATAATGCCGTTCTGTCCCCATTCATTCACGGCAATATTTTTCAATACCGGGTTCACCATCATTGGAATGCCGTTGTATTTATTATAGGCAGCCATGAAAGCTCTTGAACCCTGTTCAATTCCCATCCTGAAAGGAACAGAATAGTACTCCCGGAACAATCGTTCATCAAAATCAGAGGAGGAACGCTCTCTTTCATTTTCATTACTGTTAGCCAAAAAATGTTTCATGAGAGATGCAGTCATCCAGTATTTTGTATCATTCCCCTGCAGACCTCTTACATAAGCCTGCACCATGCAACCATTGAAAAACGGATCTTCACCATAGCATTCTTCCGTTCTTCCCCATCTTGGATCACGCCCCAGGTCAGCATTTGGCGCTCTTATTACCAAAGCACCTGTATTATATTTTTCTGACTGAAAAATATATCTCGCTTCATATGCTTCTGTTTCTGCAACCTTTCTGATCAACGAAGTATCCCAGGTTTCTCCAAGTCCGTACGATTGAGGAAAAGTAGTAGTGGTCACTAATTTTCTTCTTCCCCATCCACCGGGGCCACCTAATGCCACACCATGCAAACCTTCAATATGCCCCGAGCCTTGGATACCTAATCGCGGTACAGATGGGTTGGTGCTTAAGCAGGAAATTTTTTCTTCAAGTGTGAGCAATGAAATGATATTATCGATCCTTTTTTCAATATCCAGGCCGGGGTTCTGAAAAGGATACTGGTACTGTGCTTTTACCTGAATAGAGATTATCAGCATCACAATAAAAAACCGGGCAGCCATTTTCATGTCAGATGTTTTTTAATTAACTAAAAAACTCATTTATTAAAAGATCTGATCTTCCATTTTGTTTTGCCCTGTAAGGGATCGGAGCTAAGAACAAAACCGTTTCCTTTTTTATCCAATGATAATTTGTGTAACAAATTATCAGAAGGTAAGCAAACGAGTCCGTTTACTGTTTTAGAACTGGTAGAATATATTACCAGTTCAAGATTTGACCAATCCATCTGCATGGTTGATTGGGCCAGTTTGATATGGGGAATAACAGCGCCATCATGTATCAATACAACAATCGGAATAACGCCAGCTTTAATGTTGTGCCATCCTCCATCATATGATTCCCCGGTTTGATAGTCAATCCACTTACCGGGAGGCAAATAAACATTTCTTTCGGAAACACTTTCAAACAAAGGTGCAACAAGCATATCGGAACCAAAAAGATATTCATCATCCACGAGCCAGGATCCGGGATCTTTTGGATACTCAACAAAAAGTGCGCGAACCATTGGCAAACCCCGTTCAGAGCAGTCTTTCGCCTGTGCATAGATATAGGGCATCAATTTGTAACGCATTTCATCAGCAGCGATAAAGCTTTTTAAAAAGTCTTCTCCGTATTCCCATGGTTCGGTTGGTGGCGCGCCATGACTTCTCGTATGTGATGAAAGCATTCCAAAAGGCGTCCACCGGCGATATAAGCCTTCAGGTTTCGTTTTTACAAATCCACCAATATCATGACTCCAGAAAGAAAATCCCGAAAGGCCAAAAGACAAACCTCCGCGCAACGTTGCAGCCATTGCTGTATTTGTATTAGCAGCATCACCACCCCAATGCAGAGGATAACGCTGACTGCCTGCCCATGCACTTCGTGCCCAGATAATATTTTCCCCGTTAATCTGTTTTGTAATGTCAGCAACAGCTTTGTTATAACGAAGTGGATATAAATTGTGCTCATAAAAGCCTGTTCTTCCTGAATGATACAAACCATTTGCAGGGGCAGCTTCTCCAAAATCAACTTTAATTGCACCCACTCCCATTTTAAGAAGATTGCCGATTTTTTCCTGGTACCATTTAACTGTTTCGGGGTTGGAAAAATCAAGCACGGCATCTTCATAGGGAAGATTGCCTTTTCCATCTTTTACCACCAGGTCTTTTTGCACCAATTCGGGAAACAACGTATTCTTTGGCGTAAAGTAAGGCAACTGCCATAATGAAATATGAAAGCCATCTTTTTTAAGATCTGAAATCATCCTTGCCGGATCTTTAAACCGGCCCGCTGCGAATGTATAATCACAGCGCCAGTCTGTACCAAACCACCCTGTATCAAAATGCAATACATCAGCCGGCACTTTATGTTGACGCAGCAATGCAGTAACTCTTCTGCCATCTTCTTCAGAGAAATAAGTAATGCGACTCATCCAAAAACCAAAAGACCATAAAGGCGGCATAGGTGATTTACCAGTTATGTTGGTATATTC
>JBIOGV010000054.1:0-16415 GCA_044448365.1 Chitinophagales bacterium | reverse complement strand
TAAGCCTTCTTTTTAATTGCAAAACTTAAACTTGTATGTATCATTTACAATAGCCTTTTTGTTGGGCTGGGCCTCAAAACCAACTAAAAACCTGCGCCATAAGTTGCACAGGCCATGGTGAGCCGTTTATTCGTGCGGTTGCTGCTTATGATGTGAGTTGTTTAATGGAATACAAAGGGCTTTCTCTTTACGAGGCAATGAATATTGTCGTAAATGATAAATTAGTAAAACTCGAAGGTGAAGGCGGCATGATCGGTGTAGACGCGCAAGGCAATCATGCCATGATCTTAAACAGTGCCGGCATGTATCGGGGATATCGCAGCAGCGATGGGAGTGGTGAGATTGCGATTTACAGATGATAGTTTGAGAGATGAGAAATGATAATTTGGTTACCGGCTTTTGTAATTCTGTTCACCATCCCTTGCCTGCCTGTTCGGTAAGCAGGTGTCACTCACTTGATAATTATGATGGAGCAAATTTTGTTGTAAAACAAGTTTTCTTTTGCGGAGGTGATGATGAATTTGATAAATGGCGAAAAGCATTAGAGAAAACGGTGAAAGTTGAAATAGATGAAGAAGCATGGGAAAGATTGTACAAACATATTTCACATCCTATTCCCTACAAAAAAGAAAAAAAGATTGCAGTGAGGGTAATTAGCCAGTTTGGAGAGGAGAGTACAAAGGTGTTGACGCTATTGCTGTAAGGCTATCCTGAAAATTAAATTTGAATGAGAATTTCTCAAATTGGTTTGTTTTGAATGAATTTTTTGTATCTTGAAATAACGTAAAAAATTTTCTATCCTGAATTTCTACAGGCTTTACTATACAGCTTGGCTCTTCCACACTTCATCGGACCCTGAGAACCCTCGCAATATATAGTCTGTCCATTCTGAAATCCTTTCTGATTAGCAGTGCTATTTTTCTTTGAGCATAGAGTAATCTTGATGTTCAATAGAAGTATTGTATATATTATCAGCAAGTACAAACATCAGATCTACTTTGAAGTAAAAATAGGAGTTCGGAAACCATGATAAAAAAGGGCGATAGCGAAAAGCCATACGAGTAGAAAAATATTCTAAATTCTAAAAAAATGAAAAGAAAATTATCTTTTTTACCATTTAAAAGAACATTTAAGTTAGAGCGTAGAATTGTCATGTTGCAATTGTTCATTCTTACGCTTTATTTAAATTCTTATACCCAAATTTTCGAACGATTTTCCAATCCCCAGATAACGGTCAATATCCAACATCCTCCTAGCTTGGGTCTTAAGATTAATAAGATTGCGTTTGGCCAGGCTACAGGTATTTGTGCAGACCAAATTGTTGATGCATTAGTGAGTGATTTTGTTAAAAACAGTGTTGAAGTTGTTGATAGAGAAAACCTCAATGCAATTCTGGCAGAACATAAACTTACATTAAGTGGGTATGTTGATCAAACAAGTGCAGCAGCCATTGGTAAAATTCTTGGCCCATCTGTACTCATTTTCGTAAAGGTACAACAATGTAGTACCCAACAGGATAGACTTTATAATATAGAGACAAAATATAATTCCAATACTAAAACTAATCAGCAGGTATATGCTTATATTGCTCGCACCCGCACCCACATGACGGTCTCTATTCAATCAGTTGATCTTGCAACGGCTCGCATTTTTGCTGCTCAAACACTAAATTATTCGCCCGAAAAAAGTAATAAATCCTATGATGGTTATCCTGAATATCCACCGGAATTTGACCTTAAGAACGCTGCTATTCAATTAGCTGTTAATGATATTCACCGCATGTATCTTCCCTGGTATGAATTTACAAAACTGTATTTTTTTGATGATAAAGATTTTAATCTTAAACAAGCTTTCCAGGCTCTCAAGGGTAACAACCTGGAACAGGCTTTTGATTTATCCATGCAGAATTTAGACGCTTGTAAAAAGGATGAAAAAGCGAAAGATAAAATTCTTTGTCATGCTTATTATAATGTGGGAATGTGCTATATGCTCCGTAATCAGTATGATTCCGCTTTAGCATACCTGAATGAAGCGGAACGGGCCAGGGATGAAAACATTGTTAAGGAGGCAATCGCCGATTGTCAGAAAGCAAGGTCTGTTCAACAATCCATGCGGCAAGTTGAGGCAAGAGCATCTTTTCAGGAAAAGCAGAATCAAATGAAAGAAGAGCGAAATCAACAGGAAGAGGCCGCAAATCTTCTCACTAACGATGGGGTTATAGAAATGGTGAAATTGAAGTTATCTGATGCAATTATCATTCAGAAGATTAAAACGGCTCCCCAATGGAAATTCGATACAACACCTAAAGCGCTTGCCTCATTGACAAAAGCAGGTGTTAGCGAAAAAGTCATCACGGCTATGATAGAAAAACAGTAATTAAATTCGAATAGAAGTTGGCTATTATGAAAGATAATAAAGACTGTCCATAACGCAGACTTAGAAAGTGATATAGCAGACACTTTTGATAAGAAAGACGACAAAAATTCAGATTGACACTTCCTAACTGAGGCAAACAGCGACAAAAGATAAAAAAGTGGAGACCAGAAACCACAACAAAAAACGGGGCGATACCGAAAAGCCAAATGAGTAGGGAATCATTAAAATTAAAAGTATGAAAAAAATAATTTTCTGTTTGTTTATTATTATAACATTAATAAGCAAAAATTCGAGTTCGCAAACCACAGTAAACGAGCCTGAGTTTGCAGGTGAAGCAGTGGTTTTAAAAAAAGATAGCAGTACACAAATTTTAGAAAAACAAACTGTACAGACAAAAACTAAGGCAGGTGCTGGTTTATATCTCACAGGGTTAGGAAAGGTAAAAACAAAAATAACTGTTGAAGGTTGTTGCTCAAGCTTAAGACTAAAAAATAATGAGGCCTTGACATTTATTGTACGTGCTGTGGATAATGTAACTGACCCCCTTGCAGTGATAACAATTTTTAGGTTTGAATCATCAAAAAAAGAACGAAAAGCAGAGATTGCTTCTGTTGGAACATTTTCGGGTGCTTCTCAAAATAATTTAGATATGGTTTCTTTTAAAGCTAAAAAATTCGGAACAAGTTCCTATTTATTAAAAATAGAACCTCAGAAAGCTGGAGAGTACGGGATCATAGTAAAAAATCCTAATAATCTTAATCAAACTAATACAGTTGTCGCCTGCTTTGGAGTTGACTAAAACCTTTTAAAAAAATTAGTTTCAAAAACGAATAGTATCAGAGACAACAAATGAAAAGATTTTTAATCATAGCAATTAGTTTAGCATTTAATGGTATTACTGTTTTTGGACAGCAGGATTACCTAATGTCAACTTCAGCTACTTATCAAATCTGTACGACTTGTACCGGCAATTTCTATGATGATGGAGGACCAGGCGGAAATTATACCGATGGGCTGCATATAACGGTTACTTTTTATCCTACCGATACGGTGAACCAAAAGATCAGTGTTAATTTCAGTTCGTTTTCGACATATCTTTCAGCGTATCCCGGTGGTGAAACGGATTACCTGCGAGTTTATAATGGAAACAGCACAAACACCGCTGACGAGGTGGCGAATTTATTTGGTAACGTGGCGCCGGGTACAATTATTTCGACGGCTTCTGATGGGAGTTTGACCTTTGAGTTTGGCTCTTTTGCAAGCGACAACGGTAATGTTGGAGCGGGATGGGCAGCCACGGTTACTTGCGTTGCACCCTTAAGTATTCCATCGTCGGGAAACATAACGATGATGAGCTCCGGGATATATAAAACCTGCTCAGCAAACTTTTATGATATTGGAGGGGCGAGTGGCAATTATATTGACAATCAGCATACCGTTGTGACCTTATATCCTATGGACACCACGAACCAAAAGATCAGTGTTGATTTCAGTTCCCTGTCGATATATCTTTCACCGTATCCCGGTAGTGAAGTGGATCATCTGCAAGTTTATAATGGAAACAGCACGAAGGCTCCTCCGATAGCGGATTTATTTAGTAACGTGGCGCCTGGCACTATCATTTCCACCGCTTCTGATGGGAGTTTGACGTTTGAGTTTAGCTCTTATTTCAATGACGATGGCAATGTCGGAACGGGGTGGTCTGCTACAGTCTCATGTGTTGCTCCTTTGAGTATTCCATCGTCGGGAAACATAACGATGATGAGTTCCGGGATATATAAAACCTGCTCAGCAAACTTTTATGATATTGGAGGGGCGAGTGGCAATTATATTGACAATCAGCATACCGTTGTGACCTTATATCCTATGGACACCACGAACCAAAAGATCAGTGTTGATTTCAGTTCGTTTTCGACAGCATATTTAGGCAGTGAAGTGGATAACCTGAAAATTTATGATGGAAACAATACAAAGGCTCTCCTGAAAAAGAATTTGTTCGATAATTTGACGCCTGGCATAATTACTTCGACGGCTTCTGATGGGAGTTTGACATTTGAGTTTAGCTCTTATTTCAATGACGATGGAAATGTCGGAGCGGGGTGGGCAGCTACGGTTTCATGCGTTGCTCCCAATGATATAACCATGACTAGCTCGGGGACAGACACGACCTGTGGAGGTCATTTTTATGACAGTGGAGGACCTTCAGGGAATTACATGTTTGGGCAAAATTCCGTTGTTACTATATATCCATCTACTTCTGGAGCCAAACTTAGCGTCAACTTTAGTTCTTTTAATTCTGATGCGAATAAAGACATTTTATATGTATATAACGGTAATGACACAACTGCACAACAACAAATTGGAATGTTAACAGGGGAAGGAGGCTATGGGACTATAAGATCAAGTGCCCAAGATGGTAGTTTAACCTTCAAATTTATTTCAGATAGCGTGAATGGAGGCAGTAATGGCTGGGAAGCAGGTTGGGTAGCTACAATTTCTTGTGATTCAACTATCCCAAATGATATTACAATGATTGGTTCCGGGTCGTTTAAGACATGCGGGGGTAATTTCTACGATGGTGGAGGACCTTTATCGAATTATATGTTTGGACAACATTCTGTAGTTACATTGTATCCATCTACGCAAGGAGCCAAACTCAGTGTCAACTTTAGTTCTTTTAATTCTGACCCCAATAATGATATCCTATATGTATATAATGGACATGATACATTAGCACCACAGATTGGAATGTTAACAGGTGAATATGCCCCTGGTTTAGATACAACATTCTCATCAAGTGACACAAGTGGCAGTTTAACTTTTAAATTTATTTCTGACAATTCTAATGGTGGCAGTAACGGTTGGGAAGCTGGCTGGGCGGCCACTATTTCTTGTACTGGAGGAACAAATGTGACAGTGAATAGTATCACTTTTACAAATGATATTGAAAATCATTCCGGAATTACTCCGCTCTTTACTCTTTACTCAGGTTCTCCAACAGTTACAAATAATCCAATAAAAATCTGTGCAGATGGAAGTACTGCAACTTATATTAAAGTAAATGTTTCAGATCCTTCAGGAATTAGCTTTAGAATTTTAGATGAGAACGATCAGCCAATAAATGATGCAGACAAATATGGACAACTTGGGACTCCCTATACTTTTGGGGGGAAAGATGTTGAAGTAGCTTATACACATCCCCAGTATATGGATGCAAGTGGAATATCAAGGCGTTTAAAATTGCAGGTGCTATATAATAATACGCCAATTGATGGTATCAGTTTTCCATTGGATATTTACAGAGCACCTGTTTTATTTGTTCATGGTTTTTTGGGCGATAGAACAACTTTTGAAGAAATGGAAAATATGTTACTTAATAATTTATTATATCCAGCTTTTCCTAATTCTCCTTTGATTAATCGGATAGATTATACAGCAACAAGCCTTTTTCGATTTTATACAAATAGAAAAAAAGTTCAAAATGGCATTGACGTAGTTTTGCAAAAGGCAAGAAATGCAAATTATTCAGCGGGGAGAGCAATTGTGGTAAGTCATAGTATGGGCGGAGTATTGTCGCGCCTTTACCTGCAAAGTACGTATGCGAATTGCTTTTATAGAAATGATATTGCAAAACTCATTACCGTAAATACACCTCATTACGGAACTCAATTTGCAAATAATGGCTTGAAAGTTCTACCTTATCTCCAGACAGCAATTGCAATTGCAGGCCCCGCTGCTGGCATATTAATAACTGGCATAACTAGTCCAAATAGTCCTTTTCTCGGAGCAATAAAAGATATGTGTGTTAATTCTTTTGCAACTACGAAAAACATAAACATATCTCAATCTATTCAAAACAAAGTGCCCTCGGCTACATTAAGCACGAATCAAATTGGTGACAATGCCGCATTTGCAGTCGCTATCCGAACCCTTTTTCATTTTGCAATACCTACTATTTATTATGGCGAACAAAATGATTTAATTGTTCCAATGTCCTCTCAACAAAGTGGAATAACACTTGAACCTACAGTTCTTCATCAGTGGCACGTAGGAGCAGGGCAGAATCTTACTATTATGAGTCAAATTATGGACCTAATAAATGCGAACCCCGCTAGTAGTCTCTTTAGTAATGAAGGATTTCCGACTAAAACATTACAAGTACCTTCAATAAATCAACCATCAAATCATAATAACAAAGGAGAAAGATTGCAATCAGCAGATTCAATCAAAATTACTAATCCTGCTTCTGGACGAATATTTAACCCAAACGATAATGTGAATGTGGATATATATTATCATGGGAATATTATTCGAATGGCATTAATTATTTATGGAAACAGCATAAACCCCATAACAATCGACACAATTAATATTAATCATCTTAGTTTTCAAATTCCTGGTAATGCACTAGGCCAAATTCATTTGATCTTATTAGGAGGCGATTCAACAAATTGGCTTGTACAGGATACTACAGATGTTTTAGTTTCATCAGCCAGTGTACCAGATAGTATTAAAACAGATCCGACATCAATGAATCTGCCATTAGGGTTACAAGAACTCATATCTGTTAATGGATATTTTAACGGAACGCAAACTGGTGTTAATTTAATAGGCACTTCAGAATTATCAGTTCAATATGATTCAACATTTCTTTCATATGATGGACAAGGAACATTTAAAGGAATAAATATCGGCCCTACGCTTGTTGTTTATAAATATATGGGGCAGTCAGATACAATCTATTTTAATATTTATGACGAACCATCAGTTCTAACAGCTTCTTTTGATTATTCTTCAAACAATATATGCTCAAATAGTTCTGTACTTTTTCAAAACCAATCATTGGGGAAAGCAGTAAGTTATGAATGGTCATTTCCGGGAGGAGTTCCTTCATCATCTACACAATCTAATCCTTTAGTGACATATTCAATACCTGGTTATTATTCAGTAAGTCTTAAAACAATTTTTGCAAATGGTGTTGATTCAATTTCAATTGACAGTTTAATTTATGTAAATCAGTTACCAACTGTAGCCATTAGTGCTGCAGGCCAAACCAATATCTGCCAGGGTGGAGGTGTAACCCTAACTTCTAATGCTTTAAATGGTAACCAATGGTACAAAGATGGAGTTGCTATTAGCGATTCAACTGACACGACCTTGAATGTGACAACAAGTGGGAGTTATATGGTAAAAGCTACTGTGAATGGATGTCAATCAAATCCTTCAAATGCTATTGACGTTATGGTGAATTCTATTCCATCGACCCCAATAATTACTCAAAATAGTAATCAATTAATATCAAGCGCAGCTTTAGGTAATCAATGGTATTTAAATGGAGATATCATTGTCGGAGCAATCGGACAAAGCTATACTCCAATTGCATCTGGGAACTATACTGTGCAGGTTACTCTGAACAATTGCACAAGTCCATTCTCAAATGAAATTACTGTCGTAGTTACTGCTACACCGAATTTAAATGGTCTCGAAGAATTTAAAGTAATTCCCAACCCAAACAATGGTTTATTCTCAGTAAGAATGAAACTCAATACAGTGAAAGAAGTAACATTCAAGCTATCTAACCTGATGGGGCAGATTATCTACCAATCACAGACATATCATTTCTCAGGTGAACAAACAAAAGAGATCAATGAAGTTAAATTAGCCGCCGGCCTTTATTTGCTCCAGACAAAAATCGGTAATGAATCATTTGTTCAGAAAATAATTATAAGCAGGTAATACTGTTTTGTAAACTAATTGGGAATTATTTTTAATACCAGCCCTTTTTTAAATCCCTTAAATCATAGTTCTTTGCAGGGTGAAAAAATACGCCATCATCGTAGCAGGAGGTACTGGCTCAAGAATGGGAAGTGATCTTCCCAAACAATTCATGCAGCTGAAAGATAAGCCTGTTCTGTTTTATTCACTCAAAACTTTTTTGGAAGCTTATGATGATTTGCAAATAATTCTTGTTTTGCCTGCAGCTTTTACAGATGTGGGAAAGGAGATCATTGATGCCTATTTCACGAAAGAACGAATTCACATTACAACCGGTGGTGATACCCGTTTTCAATCTGTAAAAAATGGATTGAAGCTGATTGAAGAAGAATCGATCATCTTTGTGCATGATGCTGTTCGCTGTCTTGTTTCCATTGATCTCATTCATCGTTGTTACGAAGCCGCCCTGGAAACCGGTAGTGCCATTCCGGTAATTGCATCAAAAGACAGTGTCCGGATCATGAGTGAAGAGGGAAGTCAAACCATCGAGCGCAATAAAGTATTATTGGTTCAAACCCCGCAAACCTTTCACAGCAAGATCCTGTTGCCGGCCTATGAGATCGATTTTAAAGATAAATTCACTGATGAGGCAGCAGTTGTGGAGGCGTATGGTCTGAAAGTCTCACTCACAGAAGGAGAGGAGACGAATATTAAGATCACTAGGCCGATTGATTTATTAATTGCGGAAATGCTACTGACGACTTGAGGTCGGAAGTCAGAGGTCAGAAGTCGGAAGTATGAATTATTATAGCCGACCTCTGACTTCGGACATCTGACCTCATCTCTTCATCCACCTCACCCACCACGGCAGCCTGTTCCATCTTATCGCCGGATAAATTTCTTTTGTCGCTCCAAAACCACTATAAAATAAAGCGAGGCTTTCAATATCCGAGCCTTCAAAGTCAAGTATCATATTTTCTCCCACATGGTCTTTGATAAACGCATCGATCAATGCATGAGAAGCACCTGTAGCTCTGCTATCGGGATGATTGCCAACTAAAATATAATATGCCCTGTTATGTGAAAAGAAGAATACGCAGGAGGCAATCAGTTTGTTTTGTGAATCAACCATTCCATAAGTGATCGCTTTGTTTCGGCCTGATAGAAAGTAATAAAGTTTTTTGAATCTGTCATAATCATTGTCAGTAAGTGAAACCAGGTCTTTCATTTGTTGTTTATTCAAAGCAATTACTTCTTCTACTGGAATATTTTTTTTCACATTGCATCCTGCCTGCAATGCTTTTTGAATATTCCGCTGATGATTTTCTCTATAGTTTTTATAAATATCATCATAGCTTTTATGAAGTGACAAAAAATAATTGACTCTTGAAATGATGAAAGGCGATGTGCTGATATGATTATTTGGGTTTAATGAAATTTCAATAAGCCTGAATTTTTGGGGAATGGATTGAATAAATTGGTTGATAATTTCTTCATTTAAGTTTTTCCCCCGTCCGAACGGATCATCCCCGTCCGTACCGGCACGAGCGGGCGGGCGGGCAAAAATCCCAAGAGCTGCTGTAAAAGCCGGCTGATACAAATAGTAAATCCAAAATTTTTTATTCCATGCCAGGGGCATCACGACTTCATAATCATTCAACACCAGCGCATCCCAATGCCTGGCCATGTGATCAAGATAAAAAGAGTAACCATAGATTAATCCATTTTCAGCCTCATCAATACATTTATCCCATTTTATCTTATCAATTTCTTGATGCAAAAGATATTTTATGTTAATCTTAGCTGGCATCAGAAAGGAAGATCACTGTCAATTTTTTTCAGGTTGAAGTTGGCAATATCAATACTAAATGAAATGGATTTCAAAAATTTATTTTTACCGATAAAATCTGATTTTAAATAGTCACCGAATACCGAGCTGTAAATTACGGGTATGTAAATATTGACGGTATTTTTTAATAATGAGACCTGGAACCCGGCATCATACAGGAAGTGATCTGTTTCAGAATTTTGTTTCCAGAACTCCGCAGACGTTCCTACATCCGCAAATATTTTCAATGGAATTTTAAAGGGAAGTAACGAAAGAGGATTGACCCGGGAGGGGATATCAAACGATGCATTAGATGCTATGAGCCAGTTGTTCGTAAGACCAACCTTTCCCTGCGCATCCGTGTTCATTTTCATACCTCCATCACGTATCATGATCTGCTGGTAAGGAACCGTCCACTTAACACCGTTTTGCGTAAACGGGTAATCGTTTCTTCCTATAAAATAGTCGCTGTAGGTATAGTCCAGGTTACCCTTTGGCGCCGATAAATTCAGAGCGTATAAGAAGGAATTTGCCTTTTGTTCATTTGTATAAATAAATTTACCTGCGAAGAATCTTACATCTGCACCTCCCTTATTACTTGGATAATTGAAAAAATAATTGCCTGTAAATCCCAGCCGGATAAATCCTTTGCCCTGCTCAGCATTTAACTCCGCTCTGTACGGATATAATGCCCGGTCATTTTGAATGACAATTTTCAATTGATTTAATGTCCGGCTGTTTTTAATTGTATTTACATTGGTCACAATGCTGGTATCCGGGCCATTGGCAACGGTGTCTATGGGAAAACGAAATTCTTCTTCACTGATAAAAAATGTTTTCCACTGGATGTATTTTTTTACGGTGCTGCGGGGATCTTTTTCTCTAAATACAAAGCGGGCGCCGGGAACGAGTTTTTCAACACCTGTAAAATGATTCTTAGCTGCAGTATCAGTATACTTATTTATAGAGAAGGCCGCACCGTTGAGGAAAAGATCGATTTTTTGAAAAGTTTTGTTCGGATAAAATGAATAATCAAGTTTCCCCAAACCGGTAAATCTTTTCGAACCAAAACCATACATCGGGGCTAAAAAAAAATTGAAATTATTCAGCGGCAGCTTTACGTTCGTTATAAAAATTCCAGCCATTACATCATCATAACTATTTGCGCCGATTGCAGGACTGATTGTGATGAGATCCTGATAGCGGTTATTCAAAAGGCTTTGGAGATATCCGGGCTTTAGTAAGAAATCAATTTTTGTTCCGCTGCGTTGTTGGTTTGGCAGGGTTCCTTTTTTATGTAAATAGGCAAATGCTGAATCCATATTCTGACCTGAACTTTTTTCAATGACCTCTTTGAAATCTTCTGGTTGCGGGTGTTTGAATTGCCAGAGTTTATAATACTCTTTCATGGCTTCATCAAAACGGTCTTTTCCAATTTGTTTTTCCAGCCACTGGAGCCATTCTGAAGTCTTGTAGTAAGCAACCAGCTCATAATTTGTTTCATTGAAATTTTCAGACGTAGTTTCTATTGGCTGATCTGATCTTTCCTTTGCTATGGTTTCAAAAAAAGTTCTCTCCTCCGAAGGAACTTCATTGTAATATTTTTGAGAATATCGATGTTCATAAAAGCTATTGATGCCTTCATCCATCCAGGGATGATCCCGTTCATTTGAAGCAAGTGCACCCTGGAACCAATTGTGGCCAATCTCATGCGCGATGGTTATGTCGAGTTCTTCAGGCGAAGAGGTTGGCGAGATCACTGTGATCGTTGGATATTCCATTCCTCCACCAAAACTTTCAGGGCCCTGTACCACACTAACAACACTATAAGGATACTCTCCGATTTGCGAAGAATAAAATTTGATTGACTGCCGTGCATATTGCAAACTATTTTTCCAGGTTTCCTTTTGCAGCTGCGTGTAATAAGTAAAAATATCAATGACTTTCCCGGAAGATAGCTGACAAGTATCATGGTTAACGATAAAACGCTTATCGGCAAACCAGGCAAAATCATGAATATTGTTTTGAGAGTAACGAAGTGTTTTTGTCTCTGGGGAAGAAAGCGGAAATTTTTGAACGGTTGTTTTTACAACACCGCCTTTTGATTTTATTTTTTGCTTGATGGGTTGCCAGGAAAAATGACTTCTTGTTAGTAGCCAATTTTTTTCATCCTCATTCTCTAACTCACCGGTAGCGGCGACCACATAATTTTTCGGAACTGTGATCTGTACATCAAAGTTTCCAAATTCACTGTAGTATTCACCTTGTTCAAGATAGGGCATGGGGTGCCAGCCATTTTTATCGTACACTGCCGGTTTTGGATACCATTGTGTTACCTGGTAACTTTCGCCGTCATGACCACCACGTGAAAAATTATATGGAAGTTGAACGTGAAAAGGAGTCGATATGATAATTTTTTGACCCGGTGGCAGCGGCGATGGAAGAATTACTTTGACAATATCAATATAAAGAGGATGATCTTCAATAGTGCAGGTGATACTGTTTACTTTAAAATCAAGCCTGTTAATGTAACCTTTTTGTTCTTTATTGGAAAAATAAAAACGGGTATCACCATTCAATAATGTTTGGTCTGTGAAAGCAGTTCTGTCATTTTTGTAAGCATTGGGCCAGAGGTGGAACCAGATAAACTTCAGGGTGTCCGGCGAGTTGTTGATATATTCCAGTTTTTCGAAAGCATCAAGGCTGTTTTCCTTGTCATGAAGAGTAACATCAATTGTAACATTAACTTGTTGCTGCCAGTAGAATTGACAATTGACAATTGACAATTGACAATTGAATAGAATGAACAGAAAAAGTTTTCTCACAAGGTTGGTATTTCAATCAAAAATAACTGAAAAGGAGGAAAGTTTATAGCTCATAGGGTGCAAGCTGAGTAGAATTACAGACGTACAAGAGTGCGACGCAATTGTGGCCAAATAGAAGTTCAGTTGCCGGGGACATAATTATTTTCCTTTTCCTAAAAAAATAATTCGTAAAGTATGGATCATGATCTTAAAATCAAGAGCGAGTGAAATGTTTTCGATATACAACAGATCAAATTTGCTGCGCTCGATCATTTCGTTCACATTTTGGGCATAACCAAACTGGACCATACCCCAGCTGGTAAGACCTGGTTTTACCTTCAATAAATATTTATAATAGGGGAAACGCTCCATGACCTGGTCGGCATAAAATTTTCGTTCGGGGCGCGGCCCCACCAGGCTCATTTCTCCCAATAAAATATTCCAGAGCTGGGGCAGCTCATCCAGCCTCCATTTCCTCATCGTTCTTCCCCAATGTGTAATGCGTGGATCATTATCGCTTGAAAGCAACGGCCCGTTTTTTTCAGCATTGGTGTACATAGACCTGAACTTATACATCTTAAAGGGTTTGGCTTTGTAGCCCATTCTTTCCTGTTCATAAAAAATAGGCCCGGAAGAAGAAAATCTCACTCTTACGATAACATATAACAGAAGAGGAGATAAAATGATCAATCCAAATGCCGCGGTAGTTACATCTACCAGGCGTTTTATGTTCTGTTGCCATTCGGGCATGAGAGCTGTTTTGAGATCAATGAGCATTGCTCCCATCACATTACTGGTGCGAACGGAGCCTGAAATAATATCCAGGGTATCCGGTAGAATTTTTACTTCCACATTTTTTTCACCGAGGCGATTCACGATGCTCTCCACCATTGCCTGTTCAGATTTTTCCATGGCAAGCACAACCTGGTGAATGTTGTTATGATCGATCACGGATTCTAACGATTCAATGGTTCCAAGTTTAGGAAGAGCTTTTGTAATGCCATTTTTCCCAAATTCAGATAGCGTTAGGTATCCTTTGTAGTAATAACCGTCGCTCCTGAGATTTTTTTCAGTTTGACGAAAAATTTTATTTGCCCGGTCGGAATTGCCGATCATTAAAGTATTGAACCGGACAGTGCCATTGAGTAATTGTTTTTTTGCGATATCAAGAAATATCAACCTTGCTGTAAATGTTAGTATGAAATGAATGCCAGCCAGGCAAAAGAATGCAGAATAGTAATAGGGATAATTGTTTTTTGTATCATCAACAATAAAAAGAAAAAAAAGTATCGTGCAGCCAATCAGGGTGCAAACAAATGTTGTTGTAAATTCAGATAGTCGCGATTTTTTGTACAGGGAATGATAGGTGCCAACCAATGAATAAAGCACAAGCCAGCCCAGGGGAATAAATATTACACCAGGCCAGAATTTGTCATTGACCTGGAAATCCAACGGGGAAGAAGAATGTTGCCTCAACAGCCATCTGCGGACAAAATAAAATAAAGCCCAGGCCAGTGAAGCCATGACAACATCTGCAACGGCGTACCATGCTATTGGTATTTGATGATTCTTTTTCATTTGTCAACTGCAAGCACATTGTTACCAATTTTTCTGAGTATCTGATGTGCTACCTCCATTGCTAAAAGACCATCAATTTCTGATACAATGGTTTTTGTATTATTGATGACAGCACTGACGAACTCTTCCAGTTCTTTTTTTATTGCATTCACTTCAGGTACAGTTGGATTCGCGATCGCCAGTGTTTTTTTACCCCCAGGTGTTTCGATATCAAAAGCAAAAACATTAGAATCCCCGGGTTCTTTTTGTTTAATGATCTCAGTTTTTTTATTCAGAAAATCGATACCGATGTAAGCATCTTTCTGAAATAACCGCATCTTTCTCATTTTCTTCATTGAGATCCGGCTGCTTGTTAGATTTGCAACACATCCATTATCGAATTCGATGCGAACATTGGCAATATCCGGAGTATCCGTCATTACGGCTACACCGCTTGCAGAAATATTTTTTACACCGCTCTTTACAATGCTTAGGATAATATCAATGTCGTGAATCATGAGATCGAGAATCACACTTACTTCTGTCCCTCTCGGGTTAAATTGGGCCAGCCGGTGTACTTCAATAAACATGGGATTCATCTCGGTATCTTTCAGTGCAAGGAATGCAGGATTGAATCTTTCTACGTGGCCAACCTGTAATTTAATATTTGATTCCTGTGCAAGTTTTACTAACTGGCGGGCTTCTTCCATAGTGTTGGCGAGAGGTTTTTCAACAAAAACATGCTTGCCTTTGCGAATTGCTTTCTCACAAAGTTCAAAATGAAAATTAGTAGGCGCAACGATATCAACAGCATCGCACACCTCCATCAGGGAGTCAATATCAGGAAACCGTGCCAGCTGGTATTTTTCTGAAACTTCCTGAGCGGTATCATCATTCGGATCATAAAACCCGGCCAGCTCTGCTTCTGAAATTTCTTTCCAGTTGTTAAGATGAAACTTACCCAAATGTCCTACTCCGAAGACTCCTATTTTAAGCATGAGATGAAATTATCGGTAAAGATAAATATTCATGGCTCATTAATAGTTGAGTTGATGATGAATTGAGTAACGAAGATCCCTGAAAATAATTCTCATCATCATGTCATGATTTAGGTTTTAGAGAACAAAAAACACATATGATTTATCTGCATTAGTTTTTAGAAACATTAAATTTGAATAATTCTAAATGAAAATACCGAATGAAACCATCGATCACGATAGAATATTGCCCCAAATGCAATTGGTTATTGCGGGCGGCCTACATGGCACAGGAAATATTAACCACGTTTACAGATGATGTTCATTCGGTTACACTCCAGCCAAGCGAAACAGGGGGTGCTTATAAAATATTTATTAATGAAACAAAAATTTTTGACCGAAAGGAATATAATGGCTTTCCTGAAATAAAGGAGATCAAACAAATGGTCAGGGATATCGTGAACCCGGAAAAGAATCTTGGTCATGCCGATAGAAAATAGGCATTGTCTTATTAGTGATCCCGTGAAGTTTAGACTATTTTCAATTTTTAATAAAAAAAAGAATTGCAATCAAGTAATCCTTTTTCTGCGGACCGGACGGGACTGATTTACCTTGTTCAACAGATTGGTTATCAAAATTATAGATCCTATGAATTGTGGTTGTTGAAACATCGTTGGCGCAATACTAGTTAATTCAACGGAAAGGCAGGACTTGGCTCTCTGAAACGACAAGTACGAAAACCGCCTATGTCTTAATGAATGAGTCTTCGTCGGCTTTCCAACCTTCCTAATCATGGTTCGTTTACAAATGTTTTTTCATAGTCATGTCTGTTCAAGACGGTGTCATATAGACCTATATCCTCTCCTTTGTGTTTATTGATGCCAGTATATTCTAAAGAGGCGTCTTCGTAGCGTTTGAACTTATAAACTGCATCATTCATCCGAGCACTATTAAAAACGCCGAGACTAACTAACAATTCGAAATCCTTTACAGTAAGGCCCGTAACTTTTTTAAATAGACCAGGTTCTAACTGCGTAATTAGATCCTTTAGGCTTCTTTCCCTGTAATCTGTCAGGTACATGAATACCGGAACGCGGGTCGCAAACTTTATCAGTTTATCTTGTATTTCTTTCCGTTTACTTTTGAACTCCCTTTCTT
>JBIOGV010000053.1:0-16440 GCA_044448365.1 Chitinophagales bacterium | reverse complement strand
TCCCTCAGTCTCCGCAAATTGATTCTAAGCTTACCAGTTATTTGCCTGGTCGGCATTGAGACGTTCACTTACATCAACAGGCTGATGTTCTTTCCAGTTAGGATCGTATTTTACAAACCAGGATATCCAGATACTTCTTGATAAACGCATGAGCCAGGGTTGAAGAACAATCAATAAAACGCCATTGAATCCTAACCAATAAAAGAACCGGTCATCATTAACCGATAGACCAATCGTCAGCCACCAAATAATTAAACTGAGAACACAAATGAGAACGCTAAGAACATAGCTCACATAACTTGTACCATAATAGAATCCTACTTCTATTTCGGTAGGCTGTCCGCATACGAGGCACTCCTTATTCATTTCCATGTTCTTCTTCATATTTACGCTGGTAGAATATTTAAATAGTTTTCCTTTCCTGCACCTGGGGCATCTGCAATCTAAGGTGGAAGATATATAGCCCCTTGATTTTCCTTTTTCCGTATTCATTTTTTTAAGTACCTGAAAATTGATTAATGACTTTTTCTAATTGGTTGGCCTGCATAACTCCTGACTGCCGCCACAAGATATTACTATTTTTAATGAGCATTAAAGTAGGAACAGCTTGTATACCGAAGGCATCCGAAACCGTTGGGCTTTTGTCAATATCAATTTTCAGAATGCGTATTTTATCACCCATTCTTTGTCTTAGTTCCTGTAGTATTGGTTTCATCATTTTACAAGGACCACACCATTCAGCAGAAAAATCAATAAGCACAGGTTTGCTACCCTTTATGATATCATCAAATGTTTCTTTTTTATCCTTCATTTCCATGTTTTGCTTTAAATATCAACTGTGATAATCCTGCCATCATATTATGTTTCGATCGTTCTTTCCATTTGCATACTGCGGCTGCCTTTGATAAAAATATTTGTGTGATCGAATTTTTGTTGATGAAACCAATCTCTTACTTCAATGGAATCTTTGAATTGCAGGAAAGGATGATTGGTTTTCTGAAATTCGTTTCCCACTAATACTACATATTTCCACTTATGATTTTTAATCTGCTCTACTAATACCGCATGTTCTCTTTCGCTTTCTTTTCCCAATTCAGCCATTGAACCCAGTATCAAAATTTTATCATCGGGCATTTTTGAGAAATTTTCAATCGCCAGTTTCATGCTGCTTGGGTTTGCATTATAAGCATCGAGAATGATCTTGTTAGTCTCCAACTGGATTAATTGCGAACGGCTGTTGGATGGAACATAGCTTTCAATAGCCGATCTGATCTTTGTTTCAGGCACTCTGAAGAATTTTCCTACCGCAACAGCTGCAAGTACATTGGGTAAATTGTACGCCCCTACTAATTGTGTTGTTATTTTTTTTTCATCAAATCCCCGGATCATCTCTACTTCAAGTAAGGGATCATTTTTCAGAACTTTCCCGATTATTTGAGCATCTTCCTTTGTTCCATATTTAACAATTGCCGGGATGCCTTTGCTCATTTGCTGTAAATAATCATAATCCCACATGACAAATGCATATCCATCGGTCAACGTTCTTAAATAGTCAAACAATTCTCCCTTTGCTTTTCTGACTCCTTCTTCACTACCAAAGCCTTCAAGATGCGCCTTACCACAATTGGTGATGAGACCATGTGTTGGCATCGCGATCTGGCAATAAGATGCTATCTCACCGATATGATTAGCACCCATTTCAAGTATTGCAACTTCTGCATCATTTTTTATTTTCAAAAGAGTAAGTGGTATCCCGATCTGGTTATTCAAATTTCCTTCGGTAGTATAAGTCTGATAACTGGTTGAGAGAACGGCATGAATCAATTCCTTAGTGGTTGTTTTACCGTTGCTGCCGGTGATCCCAATAAAAGGGGTCCCTCCATTGCGGGACAAGTTATTAAATTGAGCACGATGATATTTTGCTAATTGCTGAAGGGCAATCAGGACATCATCTACTAAAATAGTTCTTTCAGCAATTTCATATTTTTTTTCATCAATGATTGCATAGGAAGCTCCTTCATCAATTGCTTTCTTTGCAAATTCGTTTGCATTAAAATTGGGTCCCTTCAGTGCGAAAAAAATATCTCCTTCTTTTAATTTGCGCGTATCCGTTTGAACAGATGGATGTCTTTTATAGATCTCATATAGTTCAGGAATATTCATGCAGCAAATGTATGATGACAATAAAACAAAAAGCCCCGGCTTTGTTGCCGGGACTCGTTTTGTTCTATATGACTATTTTATTTCTTTCGGGAATTTTGCCGCCGGCTTTTCCACCAGTTACCCGTTTTGCGCTTGTTACCCTCAGGGCTGCCCATACGATCCATCGCACAACGGAAACCCAATGTGCTTAACGACTGGTCTTCATCAAGGAAACGACGGGTGCCAGGGCTCAACCAGTAAGGACGATCATTCCAGCTTCCACCTTTATAAACTCTTGAATGATCGCTGATCAAAGTTGTGGTTCCATAGCCGTACGAGGCCTGTGATAAACTATCACCATCAAGATAGTTAATAACGTTGCCGCGCTGATAGTTGCGTCTGTTCCTGCTTTCTGAGTCAGTAACATTCCGCATTTTTACCTGGCCAAGGCTGTCAATTTCAGCTTCGCCATTTTGATTTTTATATAAAGTCTGGTATTTATTTCCACGGAAAGGATTTGTTTCGTCTTCCGAAGAAAGATCCAGATTTGTCATCGGACGATATACGTCGCGAACCCATTCACTCACATTACCTGCCATATTATACAGACCAAATGAGTTAGGGTAGAATGATTTCACTTCTGAAGTATAGAAAGCACGGTCATTCAAACCTCCAGCT
This sequence comes from Chitinophagales bacterium, assembly GCA_044448365.1. Classification (GTDB taxonomy): domain Bacteria; phylum Bacteroidota; class Bacteroidia; order Chitinophagales; family Chitinophagaceae; genus VBAU01. The sequence goes on along the minus strand of JBIOGV010000053.1, from coordinate 13,620 downwards.
ACACCGGCTACGTCACCGGAGCCACGTTTAAAGTTTGCAAGAAAAGAACCCTGCCAGCTGCCATGGCGTGTGTCACGTAAACCATATACATTTTGTGACCAGGGATAAAGTTGTTTGTTCATTGCCAATTCTTCACCTCTTTTACCCTCTTTTAAACTTGGCCTTGGGTTTTGATCGATCAAACCATAAGCTGCATATTCCCATTCAGCTTCACTCGGAAGCCTATAGCTGGGCAATAAAATACCATCTTCAAAACTTACCGTTGTACGAGGTGTTCCCTGCGGAGTTTTAAGCGGATTCTTTTTTGACGTTGCGTTTTTACCGGGCTGTGCCTGGTAAAGACCTAACAAGTATGATTTTGTAGTAAAATTATTTTCCTGTTGCTCGCCCTGGATAGATTGTTTTGCGATATACCCCTTCTGCATTAAAATACCTTCATTTACACGGTCGCTGCGCCATAAGCAATAATCAGAAGCTTGTTTCCAGTTTACTCCAACTACAGGATAATTATTAAAGCCGGGATGGCGGAAATAATATTCAACCAGTGGTTCATTATAACTTAATTCACTTCTCCAGCATAAAGTATCAGGCAATGCTCCGTCTATGATCTTTTGATTGTTGGGATCGGTTGAAGGATCAAACACTCGTCCGAGCCAATATAGATATTCACGATAATGAAGATTTGAAACTTCCGTTCGATCCATGTAAAATGAAGCAACGGAAACACGACGGGGGATATTATTCCAATCGCCCATTACATCCTCATCAACCTGACCCATGGTAAAAGTACCACCCTGCACAAACACAAGACCAGGTCCAAGACCCTGTTCATTGCTTTTTGCCACCTGGTAGCCACCCATGGTTTTATCGTTATAATTCCAGCCAGTGGCTTCTGACTTATCATATCTCTTTTTCCCGAACAGCCCGTTTTTACAGGATGTAAGAATGGCAATGCAGGATACGAGGATCAATAGATTTTTCAATGTGATAGTTTTTTGCATAAACCTGTGAATTGGAATATTTTTAACGCTGTTCGGGATAAAATATTGCAGACCTAAGAATAATTTTCCCGATCGGATTGCGAATATAAACACTTTAAATAACAGCATATAAGGACATCTACTTTTTTTCAAACGTGGATTCCCTATATCTTTAATATTTTCAGGCTTCTGTGAAAAGATATGCTTTATTGATATTAATAACATTTCCGTTTTTTTCCCGGGCACAACGTACCTATAAGGCAAACTCTGTCCTGGCATCAGGTAACTGGTATAAAATAGGAGTAAAAGAGGCAGGAATCTATAAAATTGACCTTACATTTCTTTCCGGTCTTGGCATAAATACTTCGAATCTTTCTTCTAATTCTATACGACTGTTCGGTAATGGAGGAGGTATGCTGCCGGAAGCCAATAACATTCCGCGGGCGGATGATCTCACGGAAAATGCAATTATGGTAGTGGATGGTGGCGACGGAGTACTGAATGGCTCAGATTATATTTTATTTTACTCCAATGGAGCCGATCAATGGATAACCGACTCTGCAAATAGAAAATTCGTTCATAAAAAAAATCTTTATAGCGACCGGGCCTATTATTATTTATCGATCGGGGGAAACGGGAAAAGGGTTTTACCATCACAAAATAATTTTATCCCAAATGTTTCCATCACGTCTTTCAATGATCGTTTTTTCCACGAGTTAGATACAATAAATTTCTTATCCAGTGGAAAAGAATGGTACGGAGAGGAATTTTCTAATACCCCCGGGCATTCACTAACAAGAAACTTTTCTTTCAATATTCCGAATTTGCAAACCAGCTCGCCTGTCACTATTGTAACCGATTGCCTTGGGAGATCAGTAAGTATCAGCAGCAGGTTTGATGTTTCCATTAATGGGCAACCATTCCAGCAAATAACTGTTCCTCCTGTCGGAGGAGGTCAATATGATGTGATAGCACAGGAAATACAAGCATCATCGAATGCAAATGTTTCTCAACCTGGTCTTTCAATCAGCTATAATTACGAACCGGGAGCTTTCAACTCACAAGGCTGGTTAAATTGGTTTGAAGTATTTAGTCGTCGTGATCTATCCATGAATGGGATTGACCAGCTTTTATTTCGTGACTGGAACAGTGTCGGAAATAATAATATCGGTGAGTTTACTATTTCAAATGCAAATTCCGGCACACAGGTTTGGGATATTTCGGATCCTCTGGCACCTCTGAAAATGCAAACAAATCTCCAGGGTACTGATTGTAAATTTGTAAATGACTGCACAAGTTTAAAGGAATACCTGTCCTTTAATGCATCAAATTTTCTTCAACCTGTTTCTTTAGGAAAAATTTCTACCCAGGACCTTCATGGTTCTTCCACTGTTGATTTTATTATTATTACTACGTCTTCCTTGCTTCCTCAGGCTCAGCGATTGGGTCAATTGCACCAGGCAAAGAACAATTTCCGTTTTTCAACAGTAACAACTGACCAGGTATATAATGAATTTTCTTCCGGCATACCCGATCCTTCAGCCATTCGTGATTTTACAAAAATGTTTTATGACCGTTTTTCAAATAATCCTTCCGACAGGCCTAAATATCTTTTACTTTTTGGCGATGCTTCTTTCGACTACAAGGACCGTTTGAATAATAATACCAATTTTGTTCCCGCTTATGAGAACAATAATTCCTTAGATCCTTTAGGAACTTATACCTCTGATGATTTTTTTGGGTTTTTAGACGACAATGAAGATATAAACTCAACCATCCTGATCAATCAATTAGACATTGGTATTGGGCGAATACCCGCAAAGAATCCTGATGAAGCAAAAAATTATATAGATAAAGTAGAATCTTATTATAGCAGGGATGGATTAGGTCCATGGAGAAATAACCAGTTATTTATTGCAGATGACGAAGATTTTAATTTGCATTTGCAGGACGCAGAATCATTGACATCAACTTCGCAAACAATCGCGCCGGTATTTGATATTACAAAAGTGTACCTCGATGCTTTTAGACAGGAAAGTGGTGCCGGTGGCAGCAGTTATCCCCAGGCAAACCAGGTTATTAATAACCAGGTATACAATGGTACGCTGATATGGAATTACAGCGGGCATGGTGGATCAAACAGGCTCGCAGAAGAGACGGTTGTTGACCAGGATATTGTAAACAACTGGAATAATATAAACAAACTTCCTTTGTTTATCACAGCTACCTGCGATTTTGCCCCTTATGATAATCCTGCTCTTAATTCCCTTGGCGTAAATATTTTGCTTCGGCCAAAAACCGGTGGAATAGCTTTAATGACAACTACAAGAATTGTATTTTCTTTCAGCAATCGCATCATCAACAATAACTACCTGCAGTTTGCTTTGCAACCCGATTCGAATGGGGCTTATAAAAGTTTAGGCGAATCCATACGGGCAGCAAAAAATTATACTTATCAAACTTCCGGCGATATTGCCAACAACCGCAAGTTTACGTTGCTTGGCGATCCGGCTTTAACCCTGGCTTATCCGGCATTAAAGATCCGGGCAACAAAAGTAAATGGCATTCCTGCGGCGCAACCTGATACGATTAAAGCTACAGATAAAGTAATAATGGAAGGTGAGGTGACCGATTTTAAAGGAACTATTTTATCCGATTTCAATGGCACAGTTTATCCAACCGTCTTTGACAAGCCACAAACTGTGAACACATTGGGAAATGACCCAACAAGCCCGGTGGTAAGTTTCCAGACTCAAACCAATGTTTTATACAAAGGCAAAGCTTCCGTAATAAACGGAAAATTTTCTTTCAATTTTAAAATGCCCCGGGATATCAACTATCAATTTGGCAATGGAAGACTGAGCCTGTATGCCGACAATGGAAGCAATGACGCCAACGGGTATTTCACCAATTTTATAGTGGGGGGTATTGATAGCAATAACAATAACGATAAGCAGGGGCCTGTGATAAAAGCTTATTTAAATGATGAGAATTTTGTGAGCGGAAGTATCACCAATGAAAATCCTATTCTCATTGTCAGGCTCAGCGATTCTTCAGGAATAAATACAGCAGGAACAGGGATTGGTCATGATATTGTGGCAACACTGGATAATGACAATCGTCAATACTTTGTCCTGAATGATTTTTATGAGGCTGATCTGAATAGTTACCAGCAGGGTACGATACATTTCCAATTACCTGCAATGTCATCCGGAATGCATTCCTTAAAAATAAAAGCATGGGACGAACTGGATAATTCAAGTGAATATATTTTAGAATTTAATGTAGTTAAGGATGATGAGCTTGTTCTTAAGCACGTATTGAACTATCCCAATCCATTTACCACAAAAACACAGTTCTGGTTTGAACACAACAGGCCGGAACAAAACCTGCAGGTCAAAATTCAAATTTTTACCCTGACGGGCAAAGTGGTGAAAACCATTAAACAAACAATAAACGATGCCGGAAATCGTTCTTTTGAAGTTGAATGGGACGGACGCGACGAGTTTGGCGATAAGCTGGGCCGAGGAGTATATCTCTACCGGCTTACAGTAATTACACCCGAAGGAAGAAAAAAAGAAAAGGTCGAGAAATTAGTTATTCTTTGATGATGATATCCAATATTTTAGGACAAACTTTTCAAAGCGTCTATATTTGCGCACCAATTTAAAATCTTACTGATGAGATCAACTGCTCTAAGGCTTAGTTTAGGACTCCTACTCTTGTTTGTGCTTGATATAACAGTAAATGCTCAACAAAGAACAAACATTCAGAACGTTGTTACTACAGCAGTTCCTTTTTTAAGAATTTCTCCGGATGCACGCGCGGGTGGCATGGGAGATCTCGGAGTAGCAACGTCGCCTGACCAATATTCCATTTATTGGAACAATGCCAAAACACCATTTAATGAATCCCAGGGTGGTTTTGGTGCAACATACACTCCATGGCTAAAAGACCTGGGGTTGAATGATGTATTTCTCGCTTCTGTTGCTGGTTACTATAAAATAGACGAAAACCAGGCCATTTCCGGATCTCTGCGTTATTTTAATTTAGGCTCAATACAATTTACAGACAATCTTGGCAACGATTTAAATATTTACAGACCAAAAGAATTTGGTATCGATTTCGATTATTCAAGAAAGCTGTCTGATAAATTGGGGGTTGGCGTGGGATTGAAATACATTTATTCAAACCTGGCCGGAAACTTTGCCTCGAGTGGTTCAACTTACAAGGCAGGGACTGCCGTAGCAGGAGACTTAAGTATTTATTACGACGGTAAAAATGATGCAGGAACAGGTTGGTCCTTCGGCGGAACATTAACCAATCTTGGTTCCAAGATCTCTTACACAAGCAATGCTGATCAGAAAGATTTCATACCGGCAAACTTTGCTATTGGCACCACTTATACAAAGGCAATCGATGAACAAAATAAAATAAGTTTTGGACTTGATATCAATAAGCTGATGGTTCCAACTCCCCCATCAGATACTTCCCAGGCTGCATTGGATGCTTATCGCAAAAAAGGTGTTGTCAGCAGTTGGTTCAGTTCATTTGGAGATGCGCCCGGAGGTTTCAGTGAAGAATTAAAAGAATTCCAGGTTTCCGTTGGCGGAGAATATTGGTATAACAACCAGTTCGCATTGCGGGCCGGTTATTTTTGGGAAGCCGCAACGAAAGGGAACCGCAAATATTTCACCATGGGCGTTGGACTGAAATACAATATTTTTGGTTTGAACTTTTCTTATCTTTTACCTTCTGGCAGCGGCGTAAACAGGAACCCGTTATCCAATACCCTTCGTTTTTCTGTACTATTTGATTTTAACGGGCAGAATAGTAATAGTAGCAGCAACGAATAATTCAACAATAAATGAAATGAGCGTCCTGATCACCGGGACGTTTTTTCTTTTGATATTTGTTTTCTAAAATAAATCCATGTCTTTCAGAATTGGAACCGGGATAGACTTTCATCAATTAGTGGAAGGAAGGGATCTGTGGATCGGAGGTGTAAAAATTTCTCATCCTAAAGGAGCACTCGGTCACAGCGATGCTGATGTTTTACTACACGCAATTTGCGACGGTTTGCTGGGTGCAGCCTGTCTCGGCGATATTGGTATCCATTTCCCAAACACTTCAAATGAATTTAAAGATATTGACAGTAAAATTCTTTTAAAGAAAACCATGGGCTTAATAAAAAAAGAAAATTATAAAGTCATAAATATTGACTGCACCGTGTGTGCTGAAGAACCAAAGATCAATCCTTACACACATGAAATGCGAAAACTAATTGCGGGGATCATTGATATTTCAATAAATGAAATCTCTATAAAAGCAACTACAACAGAAAAAATGGGTTTTATAGGCAGAGAAGAAGGTATAGCAGCATTCGCAACGGTATTACTGCAAATGGTTTAATAGTTTCATTGTTTGATTGTTCCATTGTTTAAAATTTTGCCTGTCGTTCATTGTCAATTACAACTTGTGCCTTGTACCTTGAGCCTTGTCTCTTATCTTTGTCCGCATGTCGTCTGTTCACATTAAAATCATAAATAGATCGAACAATGCTTTGCCTCAATATGCAACTGCTGATTCATCGGGCATGGATATAAGAGCTTATATTGAAGAACCGGTAACCATTCATCCTTTTGAAAGAGTTTTAATACCTACAGGATTATATATTGAATTGCCCCATGGATATGAAGCACAGATACGTCCAAGAAGCGGTCTTGCAATAAATCATGGTTTGACCTGCCTGAATACACCGGGAACAATTGATGCCGACTACCGGGGCGAGATCAGGATCATTTTGATCAATCTTTCAAAAGAAGCGCATGCGATCCATCCGGGAGACAGGATTGCGCAAATGGTCATTCAAAAAACTGAAAGGGCACTGCTGATCCCCGTTGTTGAATTAAAGGAAACAGAAAGAAGTGCCGGGGGATTTGGCCATACCGGGAAACAATAAAAAAATAATGATGAGACTCTTTTTTGTTCTGACCATTTTTATCCTGGCAATAAGTTCGTGTAAGCCTACCAAGAAAATACAAACAGCAATCATAAGAAAAGATATTTCCAAAGATACTTCGTCTGTTACGGTAGCAGATCATGCAAAGGAAGATTTCATAAAAAAGGAAGATTCCATAAAATTTATAAAAGGGACCTACCACACCATTCTTGCAAAGCACATTGATTACAAAACTTTTTCTGCTAAAATTGATGTGGATTATATAGATGCAGATGATAAAAAATATAATGTGAATGCCTTTTTGAGAATGTATAAGGACAGTATCATTTGGATCGACATCCATGCTTTCCTTGGCATTGATGCCTTGACAGCACGTATTACAAAAGATTCAGTAAAGATCCTGGACAAACAAAATAAGCTTTACACTGCCCGCAGCATAGAATATTTACAGGGGGTAAGTCAATTGCCTGTTGACCTGTCTACTTTACAGGACCTGTTGATCGGCAATGCAGTCTTTCTTGACAGTAACATAGTTTCTTATTCAAAATCTGATAATTCCATTTCTTTACTAAGTATTGGCAAAGTGTTTAAAAACCTTGTTACATTAAACGACGATAAATTATTGCAACGCATTAAACTGGACGATGTGGACGAGTTGAGAAACAGAACAGGAGATCTTACTTATGACGATTATGAAAATAAAGTGGGGGTGAATTTCTCAAAAACAAGAAAAATAACATTCGCAGAAAAAAAGAAATTGGATGTCAGGCTTGGATTCAAACAGTATAATTTTAATGAGGACTTAACATTTCCCTTTTCAATTCCTAAAAAATATAAAAGAAATTAAACTGATAAAATTTAATTTGCAGCCTGTCGTTCTATCAGTTGCTCCCCGTTATTACAAACCGAATCAAACCTTGTATCATGAAGAAGCTGATTTTTCTTGTTCTCTTTATTTTTTCCGGCGCAGCTGCGGTTTATGCCCAGGACGATAAGTCCCAAATGGAAAGGGAAAGACAGGATATTCAACAGGAGCTTTCCGATCTTCAAAAAACCTATAGCCAGATCAAGGGGCAGAAGAATGTTACGTTGGGGCAGCTAAATGTCCTGAAACGTAAGATCGAGGTCCAGGAACGATATCTGAATAACATCAATAAAGAAATACGCTTTCTTAACGACGATATCTATCACAGCACTCTTGAAATAATTAAAATGAGGAAACAGCTTGATACTTTGAAGGCTCAATATTCGAGGAGTGTTGTCTACGCATATAAAAACAGGAGTACTTATGATTTCCTGAATTTTATTTTTTCCGCAGCCAATTTCAATGATGCTCTCAAAAGAATTGCGTATCTCAAATCATACCGCTCTTATCGGGAACAGCAGGTGAACAGTATTTTAGAGACCCAGCAGGAAATTGAGGCAAGGAAGAAATTGCAGATAACCCAGATGGAAGAAAAAAAACAGGCCATACAGAACCAGGCAAAACAGGTAGAAGTTTTACAAAGCCAGCGAAAGGAAAAAGATGTTGCTGTCAATGAATTAAAATCAAAAGAAAAAGAATTAAAGGGGCAAATCGCTTCAAAACAAAAGCGGGATCGCGATCTGAAAAACGCAATACTTGCTATTGTGCGCAGGGAAACAAAAAAAGCAGAAGAGGAAGCTAAAGCCAAGGTTGAAAAAACAACTACAACCACGGATGTTACCAACGTAAACCCGAATACAAAAACAGAAATTCCTGCTACCAGGCCAAAAAGCTATTTGGATCTAAATGCCGCAGATGTAAAATTGAACGCAAGTTTCGGTATTAATAAAGGCAAGTTGCCATGGCCTGTTGATAATGGGTATGTGAGTATTCATTTTGGACGATATGAAATTGAGGGAACAAATCTGAAAGGTGATAATCCCGGCATCACCATAGCAACCCCTTCTCCCGGTTTGCCGGTTAAATCAGTCTTTGAAGGTGAAGTGGCCGCTGTTGCCAACCTCGGAGACGGAATGATGGTAACCATCAGGCACGGTAAATATTTTACCGTTTACAGTAATCTTGCCGGGGTAAATGTCAGCAAAGGCAGCCCTGTCTCAACGGGTCAGCCCATTGGCACCGTAGGACAAGCGGATGATGGAAGCGGGGGGCAAATTGATTTTATCCTGATGATCGAAAACAAAAATGTAAATCCCGAGCCATGGTTAAGAAGAAGATGAAAGCCTAACCCGCACAGTCCTTTCTCAAAAGGAAGACACTGCTAAAGCCCTTCCCATACGGAAGGGTGCAAAAAGGTTTATTATAAATCAATTAATCTGAAATCTATTAAAGGATTGTTTGATCTGAGCCCTTCCCTTTTGGAATGGAATGGGATGGGCCTAAAAAACGTTGGTACAACTTTTCATACAGCGGCACAATATTATGAATGTCGAATTTTTTTGCATGATCAGCGGCCCGCTTTTTAAAGGCTTTGAGTGTTTCATTGTTTCGTAAAATTTCAAGTGCCTGTGTGGTCATGGTTTCTACATCTTTCACATTGGCCATATAACCCGTTACACCCGGTATCATGATCTCTGTCAAACCACCCACGTTGGTTGATACAACGGGAACCCCTGCAGCCATGGCTTCCAGCGCTGCAAGGCCAAAACTTTCATATTCAGAAGGAAGCAAAAATAAGTCAGCGATCGCAAGAATATCTTCCATCTGCTCCTGTTTACCTACAAATTGAACCTGGTCGCAAACATTTAATTTTCGGCATAATTCTTCAGCTGTCTGCCGTTCAGGGCCATCACCGACAAACAAAAGTTTTGAAGGCACCTCCTTATTTACATTGTAAAATATTTCCACTACATCCTGTACCCTCTTTATTTTCCTGAAATTTGAAGCATGCAATAAAATTCTTTCCCCGTTGGGTGCAATCACTTTTTTGAAAGCATCAATAGGTTTGCGGGTAAATCGCTGCACATCTACAAAATTAAAAATCACTTCTATCTCCTTTTCGATCCTGAAGGTTTTATAAGTTTCATCCCGCAGATTTTTGGATACCGCTGTTATTGCATCACTTTGATTGATAGAAAAAGCAACAACGGGTGCGTACATTTTGTCTCTTCCTACCAATGTAATATCTGTGCCATGAAGAGTGGTAATAACCGGAATTATTTTATTTTCTTCTTTTAATATTTGCCTGGCCAAATACGCTGCTGAAGCATGCGGGATAGCATAATGTACGTGCAACAGATCGAGGTTGTTATTCCGGATCACATCTACCATTGTGCTGGCAAGTGCAGTTTCATATGGAGGATAATCAAACAGCGGATAGGTAGGCACCTGCACTTCGTGGTAAAAAATATTGGGGACAAAACTGTTTAGCCGTACCGGTTGTTGATAAGTTATGAAATGTACCTGGTGATCTTTTTGCGCTAAAGCTTTTCCCAGTTCCGTGGCTAAAACACCGCTGCCTCCAAATGTGGGGTAGCAAACAATTCCTATTCTCATAAATATTTTTTCAAATAGCCAACGAAGGTAAATACTATAAATAACTTAACCTTTACCTTTCATCTTAAATATTTGTTTTGAATATGACCCTGATTTATTTTTAGGTAAATTGATAATTATGAGAAAACTCACTTTTAGTTGTCTTGGTTTTTTTATTTATACTTTATCTTTTTCACAAAGGGATGACTCATTGATGATCCGTCACATCGCTGATGAAATTCTTCTGAATGGAAAGGCCTATGACAATCTTCATGATCTTACAAAAAATATTGGTGCACGTTTGACTGCTTCGCCGGGATTTTACAAGGCTGAACAATGGGGTATAAAAACTCTTCAGCAATCGGGTGCTGATAAAGCCTGGTTGCAGGAATGCAAAGTTCCTCATTGGGTAAGAGGCGGGAAAGATGAAGCCAGTGCAAGTATCTCAACGAAGAAAAAAGTTCTCGATATTATTGCCTTAGGTAATTCCCTTGGAACCGGAACTAAAGGTGTAAAAGCTGACCTGGTGGAAGTAAGATCATTCGATGAGCTGGAAAATAAGAAGGATCTGCTCAAAGGCAAGATCGTTTTTTTTAATTATAAATTCAATCCAACTTTCATCAATACATTTCAATCGTATGGTGATGCAGTGCCCTATCGCAGTTCGGGTGCAAGCAGGGCTGCAAAATACGGCGCACTTGCGGTCATTGTAAGAAGCATGAGTCATAGCACAGATAATAATCCGCATACGGGTTCACTGCAATATGATACCACCCTCCCAAAGATTCCTGCCGTTGCTGTTGGCTTAAGAGATGCGGACTGGTTAGATTCTGTTCTTGCTCAGAAAGCAATATCTGTTTCATTAAAAACAAACGGACATTTTTTACCTGACACCATCGGACATAACGTAATTGGTGAATTAACAGGTTCTGAATTTCCGGATCAGTACATTACTGTTGGTGGACACCTCGATAGCTGGGATCCTGCGGAAGGCGCCAATGATGATGGTTCCGGTGTTGTTCAAACCATTGAAGTGTTGCAAACTTTCAAAGCGATTGGATATAAACCAAAACACACCATCCGGTTTGTGCTGTTTGCCAATGAAGAAAATGGTTTGCGTGGCGCAACGAAATACGCAGATCAAGCCAAAGCAAAAAACGAGAAACATGTTTTTGCTTTGGAGAGTGACGCAGGCAGTTTTACTCCGCGGGCCTTTAATTTTACAGGCACACCCGGACAGTTGCAGAAAGTCCGAAGCTGGATCCCACTGCTGTTCCCTTATGGAGTTTATCAAATTATTGATGGGGGCGGCGGAGCGGATATTGGCCCTTTGAAAACCAATTTAAATACTCCTGTTTCTGCATTGTTACCTGATTCACAAAAATATTTTGACTATCATCATGCACGAAATGATGTTTTCGAAAATGTAAACAAAAGAGAATTGGAACTAGGCGCCATTAACATGGCTGCACTGATCTACTTGGTTGATAAGTATGGATTGTAGAAAATTATTGGATTATTTATTATTAATCATTTCCAGCTAAATCAATAATCAGTAATTAATAATTAGTAATTACTTCAATAAATTTGATATTGCTGAATGAACGGCCTCAAAAGGAAATGAACCAACAATCTTCAGCATCTGTTTTTTTATTTCCTTATTGCAAAGATTGCCTATGCTTCCTTCATGAAGCCCCCTCTCAACCTGCCCCAAGTGGGGGGCGGTAAAAGAACCTTCTTCAACTTTTTGTCCGATCATTTTATAAGCTTCACGAAAGGGAATTCCCTTCATCACCAATTTATTTACTTCATCAACAGTAAACAGGTATTTATATTTCTCATCGGCCAAAATATCTTTTTTGATCTCAATATTTGATAACATCAATCCAGCCATCTCAATGCAGGTTCTGAGTGTTTGAAATGCAGGAAATAAATGCTCTTTCAGCAATTGGAGATCACGATGATAACCGGAAGGAAGATTCGTTGTCATCAACATAATTTCATTGGACAATGATTTTATCTGGTTACAATGTGAGCGGATCAACTCAAATACATCAGGATTTTTTTTGTGTGGCATAATGCTGCTCCCGGTTGTAAGCTCTGCAGGAAATGAAATGAAATCAAAATTCTGGTTTAAGTACAAGCAAGCATCCATTGAAAGTTTACTGAGTGTATCCGCAACATTTGCCAATGACATGGCTACAATTCTTTCTGTCTTGCCTCTTCCCATTTGGGCATAGACAACATTATAATTCAAATCATCAAATCCCAAAAGTTCAGTCGTCATTTTCCTGTTTATGGGAAATGAAGAACCGTAACCCGCAGCCGATCCAAGGGGATTTTTATTTGTTACATCATAAGCCGCCTTCAAAGTAACCAGGTCATCCACCAGGCTTTCTGCATACGCTCCGAACCAAAGACCAAATGAAGAAGGCATAGCCAATTGTAAATGGGTATAGCCGGGAAACAAATGATCCTTATATTTCTCACTTTGAGATTGAAGCAATTCAAAAAATGTTTGAATTGAGGTTACCAGCTCTTCGATCGAATTGCGGAGAAAAAGCCGTATATCAACCAGCACCTGGTCATTCCTGCTTCTTGCACTGTGAATTTTTTTACCGGTATCGCCAAGCTTTTGCGTTAACAGGAATTCAATTTGCGAATGAATGTCCTCAACCTCATTGTCAATTGTGAATTGTGAATTGTGAATAGAAGTATAAATACTTTTTAACTGTTCGATAAGTTGTAAAGCTTCATCTTTTAATAATAGCCCGACTTCAGAGAGCATTTTAGCATGAGCAATGGAACCCAGCACATCAAAAGGAGCTAACTGCAGATCAAATTCACGATCCTTACCAACGGTAAATTGTTCAACTTCCTTTAATGATCCTGTATTTTTTTGCCAGAGCTTCATAAAAAGTTTCCAGTTACGGGTTGCCAGTTTCCGGTGAAGAAAACTCATTCCAATTAGCTTCAACCCATTGAAGAAATTTATTTATGCGTTTACTTAGTAAATCGTATTTACTGTGTAAATTAGTATACTGAACTTTATCCGCCATCGATCCGGTTTCAAATAGAAAATCCAAATGCACAATTGTTTCATCACACTCAGCTTGTGAGTAAACGAGATATTTGATGAATTCAGCCTTATATCTTTTTCTTCCATAACCCTCAACTATCATTGCTGTTACTGATTTGGACGACCTTCTAATCTGACT
>JBIOGV010000052.1:0-16512 GCA_044448365.1 Chitinophagales bacterium | reverse complement strand
TTATAGTAATCTAAAGATAAAGCTCTGCGTATGAAATTTAAAAGCAGGTTTTTTTCGTTTTTACTGTACCCGGCTTTTTTAATCTGCCTGCTGCCGGTTGCCATTTTTACTTACAAACATCCTCAATATAATTTTGATATGCTGGGATACATAGCTCTTGTTGTCAGGATGGATCAAACCCGGGATCTGGATGAAGTCCATGCCATTACTTACGGGAAGGTAAAAGAAATTATTCCGGCGGAAGAGTATAGGAAATTAACAGAGGGTCTTTCGTTCAGAAAGAAATTTGCAGCGAATCCGGTTGAATTTAATAAGCTGTTACCTGTTTATATTGTAAAGCCTCTTTACGTCTGGATGTGCTATTTATTTTATAAAGGCGGTTTCTCATTACCTGCAGCAACTGTTATGCCTTCAATAACCGCATATCTCATTATTGGGTTATTTCTTTTTTTCTGGCTCTGTAACTACCTGAAAAAGGGTGTTGCTTTCGTGGGAAGTCTTTTAATTATGTTCTCTCTATTTGCTGTAAATATTGCGGGACTTTCAACTCCTGACAGCCTTTCAGCACTTTTTCTTTTTGTCTCGGTTTATTTTATCGTGGAGAAAAAGAATCTTTTATTAATGTTTCTTTTCTTTTTATTATCCATTTTTACCAGGGTTGATAATGTAATTACCTGTTTTTTTATTATATCATTTCTTACGTTTATCCCGAAATGGAGAAGTATCAACAGATCCCAGTTCTTTTTAATGTCAGCTATCCTTGCCATTGCGTACATCTGTGCAATCTTGCCGGTAAGGCAATTCGGCTGGAGTATATTCTATTACTCTCAATATGCAAAATATATTGATTTTTCCAGGAATTTCGATCAGGCCATTAGTTTTTCATCTTATCTCTCCCTTGTGTTTTCAAAATTGGTTACAGCACTTGTGTCCACTCAATTTACCTTCTTTATGTTTCTTTGTTTGCTGATTATCGGAACCCCTTTTTCGTTTACCCGGAAATTCACGTTTGATCAATCATTTTTAATGTTATTGCTAGTCGTTATTTTTTTCCGATTTTTATTGTTACCTGATCTTTCCGACCGGTTTTATTTTGGGTTTTACCTGGTAATGATCATTTTATTAGTTAAAAGATTTTCAACACAAATCCCAATACTGCAAAACAAAATAGCCAGTACCGGTAAATGAAGAATGATGCATCATACAGGATTAGTATCATCATGCCTACTTATAACAGGGCATCTTATATTGTCGAGACTATTGACAGTGTTCGCAGCCAGACATACCAAAATTGGGAGTTGATCATTATTGATGACGGCTCTGATGACAATACGGAAGAACTAGTACGACAAATAACTGATCACAGGATACAATTTTATAAAGCTGGTCGCATAGCCATCAATGGAAAAATAAAGAACATAGGCATTGAAAAGGCAAAAGGAGACCTGATTGCTTTTATTGATTCCGATGACCTTTGGGCAGAGACAAAGCTTGAGAAACAGGTAAAGGGATTGCAGGAATTTCCGGATGCCGGATTTTCTTTAACGGGCGGGTTTAATTTCAGGAATATCAACCGGCCGATTGATTTTTTTTATAAGGAACAGGAGGGAATGCGGTATGATAATATTTTTATTCCCATTTTTAAGTCCCAGATCTCCACGACTACACCTTCGCTGATATTTCGTAAAGAGTGTTTGAATATTGTAGGTGGTTTTGATGAAACAAAGCCTTTTTCCGATGTTGACTTTATTTTGAAACTTGCCGGCCATTTTAAAGCAATTATTCTTTATGAACCCTTACTGTATCGTCGCCTGCATGATAGCAATGATAGTGGAACAAACTGGGTAAACGGATATCAACAGGGGATTTCAATGATCCGCTTGCACAAAAGAAAATTACCATCTGATATTGTTCGTGAAGCTTTATTCAAATTGTATATAAATTTTGGAGAGGATTGTTTATTGCATAAAGAAAGAAAAAAGGCAATAAAAAAATTTTTTAATGCCTGGCTCAACAAACCCGCCAGTATTGTCCCACTTAAGAAAACAGCCAAAGCGGTTTTGCAGGCCCTTATAAATTATGATAACGAGACGATAAATATTTCTGCGAAATCATGGATAAAAAATAAACCACCAAAACGAATTCTTGCTATTCGGTTGCAGGCTATCGGTGATGTTACCATCACGCTTCCTTATCTGCAACATCTTCGTCATTCATTGCCGGCAACAACAAAATTGGATTTTTTTACAAGGAAGGAATGTGCGGACATTCCTGAAAATATTTTTCTTTTTGACAGGGTAATTTCAATAGGAGGGAGAAGAAATTTTAAAAAACAGTTGTTGCACACGATAGTTTGGGTGCCAAGACTTTTATTACGCCGTTATGATGTAGTAATTGATCTGCAAAATAATAACCTGAGCGAAATGATCAGAAAAATTATTCAGCCGAAAGCATGGTCAGTTTTCGACCGATTCTCCCCGATAGCTGCCGGTGAAAGGACCAGGCTTGCTGTTGAAGCAGTTGGTCTTGGCAAAAACGGGATCAATTCCGATTTTCTTTTTAAAAAAGATTTTGATTCGGCAGGAATGCTTAAAAAGAATGGATGGAATGGAGCGAGTGAATTGGTTGTGTTGAATCCCGCTGCCGCTTTTCCCACACGCAACTGGCCCCTGGAAAATTATGTTTCTTTCGCTCGGTTGTGGCTGGATCAATTTCCAAATACACAATTCCTGGTTATAGGAACTTCTTTCATTTCATCCAGGGTTGATTATCTCAAAGAGAAACTGGATGAACAAATGATCAGCATAATCAATCAGACAACTCCTTCACAGGCCTTTGCTATTTTACGATACGCAAAATTTGTTTTGACTGAAGATTCAGGACTCATGCATATGGCCTGGGTTTCAGGTATTCCTACTCTTGCATTATTTGGAGGTACAAGAAGTGATTGGTCGAGGCCATTAGGTGAACATAGTTTTTTCCTTGACTCTTCTGATCTGCCTTGCGGAAATTGCATGCTGGAAACCTGCAGGTATGGAGATGTGCATTGTTTAACGAGGTATAGTCCGGAAATGGTATTTGCCTATTCACGGCAACTCATAAAAAATGCCGGAGAAGTCAACTCTCAAAAAGTTCCATTATAGTGCTCACCGTATCATTTATTGTAAACAGTTTTATAGATGAATACCCGGTCCGATGACTTTTTAGGGTTTTTAATGCGGCTGCATTCATCTCTTCCTTGTTTTTTACAATAAGCCAATGTGAGATATCGGCATTCATCGGTTTGCAAAAGCTTATGACATGAGCTCCGGCAAATAAAGCTTCCAGGCAAACACAACCAAATCCTTCATACGATGACGGATGTAAAAAAATTTTTGCCCGCTGCATTAGTCTTAGTACTTCGTGATAGGGCAATTCTCCTGTCAACCTTACATTATTTTCAAGACCTGATTTGGTAATGAGTGATTCTAATTTTTTCTTCTCAGGTCCTTTGCCAGCCAGCAATACTTTAATTGCCGGGATTTGTTTTTTTATTCCTGCAATAACCTCCAGAAAAATATCATATTGCTTTAAAGGTATCAATGAACCGACACCAAGAATATCGATATCTTTCTCTTTCGGCGGACTTTCGAATAACTTTTCATCAATGCCCGGCGGTACAACAAACCGGGGCTTTACTCCATGATTTTTTTTAAATTCATTTTGCAGAAAATCGGATAGCGCAATTAGTTCATTGGGCTTAAAGTGTAGGCGCGCAGGATACTTGTTTTCTTTCTTTGCGTCCTGCCCAAGAACCCAGCAATAATGTTTGATGCCATGGTTATCACCAAATTTTTTACCGATCCATGCACATTCATTGCTCCAGAAGCTAAGCAGCCCGATTATTTTATTCGTTTTATTTATTTTATGGAGGGTTGAATTTATTTTTTTTCTTAATAATATTTTAGCAAGGCCTCCTTTATTTCTGCCATTGAAGGGTATCACCTTTATATCAAACCAGGTATAAACATTTTTGTGATAGGGATGTTGAAAGCTTAATATGATGATGTTTATATCGCTGTATAATTCTTTCAGGGTTTTTATAAAAGATTGTTGCATGGGTAGACAGGTGCTGTCCGACTCGGATTCAGGAAAGCCAGGAGTGAGAATAATCAAAGTTTTTTTATTGTTCATCAAGCGAAATAATTTTAGTGCAATATCCCAGGCTTTGCTTATCGTGTGTGATCATGATGATGATCTTTCCTTTTTTTGAGAGGTCTGTAAAGTGTTTCAGTAGCAAAGTTGATGAAGTTTCATCCAATTCATTGAAAGGCTCATCCAATAAAATAAGGTCTGCGTTTTTATAAACAGCTCTTGCGAGGGCAATACGCTGTTGTTGACCGCCACTGATATTTTTTCCGTTCTCAGTGATTATTTTATCAAGACGCTCGGGAAAATTTTCAATGAAACGGTTTATCTCTGCGGCATCGAGAGCGAACGCTAAATTAGTTTCGGTGTATTTTTCTTCTTCAAGAGTGATATTACGCAAAACCGTATCATGAATTAGAAAGGATTGCTGCCTGACATAGGCTATCGAGGGCCAGTATTTTTTTATGCTTTCATTATCCACAGCTGAATCGTTAACCAGGATCTCACCTTTGGCGGGGGTCAGAAATCCAAGCAATAAATTTAAAATTGTTGTTTTCCCTTTACCCGATTCACCTGTGATTCCCAGGAAATCCCCTTTATGAAGCATGAGATTAAAATTATCCAGGACGGACAATTCTTTATAATGAAAACAGATGTCCTTTAACTGGATGGATTGAATACCAATATCGGATCTGTTCTCATTCCGGATTTCAGTCTTTTTCTTTGGCATCACATCGGTAATCGAATATTCGTATGCCCTGATTTGGCCGGTAGTGTTAATCAGTTTTACAATACCCGGGATAATTTTGTAGGCTGCCGCCATAAAGGCGCCTACAGTGATCAGTGAGGCACTGTCATTGTTCCCGGACCATTTTGCGATAGCTATCAAAATAAATAAACCGAGTATGGCGAAGATTTCAATGATGCGGCTGGGCATATTTTGCAGTGCAAGAGACTCGAATAAATAATTGCTGAATTGCCGCCGCTGTTTGATGAAGCGGTTCATGAAAAATTCATTGCGGTCATAAATATTTGCTTCCACATATCCTTTCAGTGCGTCGAGCAGGTGTTGATAGGATCGTTCATTGCTTGACCGGATCTGTGCCTTAGCAGCAGTAAGGCGTTTTTTTAAAATATAAAAAACTATAAAAACAGGAGGTAATAATATCACCAGCAGAAGTAGAAATAATTTGGCATTGAATAAAATAATTGCCGCAATGGTTAAAATTATAAGAAATGATTGAGTAATAATCTGCTGAATCCCGGAAAGAATGAATTGACAAAATTCAAAAGGCTGAAGAGAGATTTTACGGATGTGAACAGATGAATCGATGTTAATAAAATCTTCAAAACTTCCCTGCTGGTAGTTTAATAAGTTGTTCCTCGAAATTCTTACGGCAACACTACCGATAAATTTGTATTGTGCTTTCGTGATTAAAAAGGCGCTGATATTTTTTATTCCAAAAAGTAAAAAGAAAATTCCGATAAAAGAGATTGAATTTTGATTCTTTAACCACCCTGGTAAAAAAGATAAATTATTTTGTCCGGGCTGAATATAAAATTTAATAATCCAAAGTAACAAAACCAATGAAAGGATGTCAATTACGCTGATGATAATATCAAGCGTGCTCAACATTACAAATTGTTTTCTTTCCTTTTTTTCCAGGACTGTCCACGTATCTTTAAAAATATCCTTCACCGCCCGTAACCTTTTTTATTTAAATAGAAAAACGCGGGAAAAAACAAAAAAATATAAAGAGAATACTGCGATTCAAGAACTGATTCATTAAGGCTGTATATGATCAGCAATATAGTAACAAAACTAAGCTCCGCTTTTTTTTGTTTCAATATCATTTTTATCAATGCCCCTGTAACAAGCAGGAATGCCAGGAGCCCGGGAATACCTGTTTGAAGTAATGATTCTAAAAATTCATTGTGCGTATTATACCCGATGAAACCTTTATCATGCCTGGCCTTTGTTCCAATATATATGTTCGCCGATATATATTTTTGATCAAGATCTGATTGGGCATCACCGAGGCTTACACCTGTCAGCCAGGCTTTTTTTTCAATGAGTATCCGCGGTACGAAACGCCACTGGAGCATCCTGAACTGGAGGCCGTTAAAATAAAGACCCGGATCGTATTTTTCTTTTTTTAGAAAATCAAAATCGGTATCGGCTATTTCTTTGAATCTGTTATTAATGGGGTTTTTGCTGAACAGGATAATCGAAGAAAAAACTATAAAAACCAGGATGCTTAAAAAAATAAATGGTTTGCTGACTGATTTCAGCCTGAGAGATCTGATCACAACAAAAAGAAAGTAAATAAAAACAAAACTTATGACGAGTTTGGATGAAAGGAGAAAGAGAAATATTAAAAAAAACGGGATTAAAAAGAAATGAAAATATTTGCTGAAAAGAAATTCTTTTCCCTGCAGCAGTTCAAATAAATGTAACAATGCCACAAATACAAGTATTGAAAATTGAATGGCATGGCCTGAATAGATGGAAACAAGGTCATGATATAAAAACGCCGAAGAAATCCCGGTGTTTGAATAGTTTTGGAATGCATTATAGATGGCAAAAAGACAGGCGGCAAACAGAATGACGCAATACCATTTTAAAATCTTTTTTCCGGATATTTCATCAATAAAATCGCAGCAAAAAAGGGCGCCAGGAATTATGACCATGTACGATTTTAAAAAGAGATTTCTCCATCCCTGGTGTATGTTGTCTGCATGTGACAAAGAGATCAATTGAAGTAAGAAAAGCAGGCAGCAGAAAATAAGGAGCGGGTTTTTCAGGTTTGAGGTAAAAAATTTTTTTTTCTCAAGTTTATTTTTTGCGACCCCAACTATCAGGATAAAAGGAATTGAAATACTACTGATTGCCCTGAAGGAAAAGATCAAACTTAGGAGGAAGACCAGGTACAAAGTGAAAAGCAAGGCAGATAAAAAGTTGATTTTATTTTCTTGCATCGGATTTCACTCTTTTTTTCAATCGGTCTTCAATATATTTTAATAAGGAAAAAAGGTAAGCCACCGACAGACATAGAATGAGCCCCATAATAATTGTCACCGGCAAACCCCTGCTTACAGGCGAGGTTAGCGGTATAAAACCCTGCAGTACATGTATTGAACCAAGAGATCTTAATTCACTTTTATAGCTCAATAATTTTTCATTCATATCAATGATGTCTTTCGTTAAGCTTTCAACAGTAACTAAGGGAGAAGTAAAATTTTTGCTTTCATGGATAATACTATTTTCAATACTGTTCTTTACGGAATCCAGTTTATTAATTTCTGTAGTTACTTTATTAATGAGTTCTTTAAGATATTCCTGCCTTTCGGAAATTTTTTGTTTTACATATTCTGTGTTGTTCAATCCATGCACAATTGCCTCCTGTAATTCGGGGAGTATTGAATTGTCGTTGATCCTTGCATCAATATAAAATCCGTTAGGATCTGTCGAGGAATAGTTTTTTTGTATCTCAACACCTTCAAGGCTTATTAGTTTATTGAGCAATTCTTCACGGCAATTAAGGATCGATGCCAGTATCTTATGTTCATTTCTTTTTAATAATTGATTCCAGTAGTCAATGATTTCAAGCTCTTCCTGGTTGGTTAAATAGGAGGAATGCAAAATAAGTTTTGATTGATACGCCTTCGGAGATGCGAAATAAAAGATGAACCCGAGAAGAATGCCCGTAATGGCTGCGATAAAAAATACATTCCTGAATCGCCGGAAAAAGAGATAAATGCTTTCTAACAGACCAATCAGGTCAATATCATCTGACGCAGTGTTTTGTTTAATGTTGTCTTCAGTCATTTCTTAATAGTATAAAAACCTGCTTATTTATCGCATGATAAATATATTTAGTTGCTTTGTATGGAGTACGGGGCAACCATTTGGCTGCATTAGCAGATAAGAGCAGTGCCAAGTCTTTTATATTCGCTATGAAAATAAACAAATATTTTCCTTTTGCTTTTGTATATTTTTTTGTCAATTCATTAGCACTTCCTTTGGGAATAACCTATACGGCTATTCTTGCTCCCTTTTTTTATGTCTGGATTTTGCTTACCCGGAAAAAGGAAATTATTTTTCCCTTTATCGCCCTTCTTTCACCCTTTATCATTGTCCAGCTTCTATATGGTGATATTGTAAGAAAGGTCTATTTCAATTCTTTGCTGAATCTTATGCTTGTCTACATCTTTTGCCAGTCTGTCTACATTTTTTTAAGAAATTGCAGAGACATTGAAAAAATATTCCGGAAACTTCTTATCATAAATTTTCTTTTTTGCCTGGGAGCCATCATTTTGTATTTCACACCATGGTACCAGGTAATGTGGATCGAGCAAAATTTGACTGAGGGGGTTGAGAATTTCCGCCGACTCAAACTTTTTACGTATGAAGCATCTTATTATGCCACTTTGTTTGTTCCTTTGTTTTGCTTTTATATACTTCAATATTTTTTCCGCCAGAATACAATCAGGGGATGGTTTTTGTTGCTGATGTTATTTCTTCCTTACGTTTTGTCGTTTTCATTCGGGGTAATAGCGGCCCTTTTCGTATCGGGAGCCCTGGTCTATATACTTTACTTCCGGCCACTGACAAAAAAAAGAAGAATATTGAATGCGATTATTTTTACCGCAACCTTTCTCCTGTTAGCCGTATCCATCATTTATTTTTTCTTTCGCGATAGTTTTTTTGTCGTGAGACTGGTTAATATTTTTTCCGGAAATGATACTTCAGGCAAGGGAAGAACATCTGATGCTTTTTTCCTGGCTAATAAATTGCTTCAGCGGCGAAATGAATTTTGGGGTATTGGGTTAGGTCAGATAAAGATCATTGGTGAGACTCTCTTACGGAAGTATTATATGTACGGTGGCAAATTTTTAGCTACCATACCTAATGCCGCGGCCGAAACCCTTGCTATTTTCGGATGGGCAGGCCTGGTTCTGAGAGTATTCCTGGAAATCTTCTTTTTCTTTCGTACAAGAGTTTGGACAAACTATTACCGGCTCTGGCTTTTTCTTTTCATGTTTATTTACCAATTCACTGGCAGCTTCATTACAAATGTTGCCGAATATGTGATCTGGATATTGGCGTTTACAAATGTTTTTTATCAATTTGATGTGAAGCGTGAGCAATATTTTAATTCTATACAGCTTCCGCAACGGAAGGTTGAATGATAAGATTAGTCTGTCCGCAGGCATCTGACATAAGAGCTTCGTACGTGTCAATAATTTTTTCCTGGTTATAGATCGTTCTGATTTTTTCCAGGTTTATTTTTTTCCGTTCCGCCATTATTGAAAGATTTTTGGGTGCGTTAATGATTGCCGAAACTTCATTACTATCCGGAAAATAATCAGCTTCATTCTGAAGAACGGCCCTGTTGAATTTGTTGTTGTGTGCTGCAAGGCGACAACCGCAGGCCATCGCCTCGAGCAGGGAAGGGTTGGTACCGCCTACAGAGTGCCCATGAAAATAAAGTGAAGAATAATAACGAAGATTGTCAAGCTCTTCCTGGTCATAAATGGCAT
Organism: Chitinophagales bacterium; assembly: GCA_044448365.1. GTDB lineage: Bacteria > Bacteroidota > Bacteroidia > Chitinophagales > Chitinophagaceae > VBAU01. The sequence continues at coordinate 6,840 of JBIOGV010000052.1, read as the reverse complement.
TTGAAAATTTTATGTGAGGATGGTTGTAGGTCGACGTGATATGTTGTCCAAATTTATTGGTGATATTTCCGACGATAAATAAAGGATAGGGATGATCGGAAGCCAGGTATCCGTTAATAATCATTTCTATATTGTTTTCCGGCTCCATGCGTGTGATCATTAAAAAATATTCATGCGGAAGAATATCATATTTTTTTAAAACAACAGGATCGGGCCTGGAAAAGATCTCTGCCCCATAGGGAATATAAACAGGCTTTTTTTCATAAGTAGTTAAAATATGTTTTTGTATTTCCGGAGAATCAGCAATCATAGTGTGGGCATTTTTTGCTGCCAGTGATTCGGCCCATTTCAGAAAACTCTGAGTTACCCTGTTATACTTACTGCGCTTCCATTCCAGGCCATCCATATTTACAATATTAATGGTTTTTTCAGGCCATCTCCAATGCCATACTGAATCACTGGTATAACCGAGATGAAGAAGAATATCAAAATTTCTTTTTCGGGAATCAGCAATACAATTCCAGTCGTAAAAGAACTGGCCTGCGGTTCCTAACTTATTTTCTAAATCTTTACAATGGATGATCTGAACACCACGCCATTCTTTTTGCTGATAAGGGTGAAGACTGGAATTATAAACAAATACTTCATGCCCCTTTTTTACCAATCCCGCAGAAAGATGTTCGGCGAATTGTTCAAAACCACCGTAAGCATTGGGAATGCCTCTTGTACCAAGAATTCCTATTTTCATTTTTCAACCAGGTATTATTTTTTTATAGGCTTCCAGTGTGATCTCCGCAGCCCGGTTCCAGGTATAGTTATTCAAAACTCTTTCCTGCAGTTTTTTTTGTGAAGCGGTTTTGGATGCCTCCTGTACTGCTTTTAAAATGGAGTTGGGATCTGATGGCTCACAATAAAAGGCATCATTTCCAAAATACTCGCGCGTGTACCCTTTGTCAGTAATGACCACATTGCATCCCATCGCAGCGGCTTCTAAAGTTGATAAACCGCATGTTTCAAACCAGCTTGGCAGCACATGTACTTTTGCCTTTTTATAGATCTTCACAAGTTCTTCATGGGATAACCTGCCGGTAAAGATGATATTTCCTGCTGCTATTTCTTTGCATTCCTGGTAATATCTTTTTTGATTAGGTGCCGCTTCACCGATTATCATCAATGTGAACGCAGAATTATTTAAAGCTTTTATAAGATTAATCTGATTCTTTATTCCTTCAATTCTCGCAACACAAATAACAAGATCATTGTCTTTTTGCGAGCCATTGGGCACAAATATGTTTGTATTGACACCATTGGGAACAACAAAATAAGGTCGTTCAACAGGATATATTTTTTTTAAATAACTGAGTTCTGCTTTTGACCCGGGCAGCAGGATCGACGTTTTTCTTAAGATTTCACGGATCGATCTTTTGTGGCCTTTCGTTAAAAAAGATATGCTCTTTAGAACATCTTTGCGCAGTAACCACCTTGAAATTGTTTTTAAATACTCATTTAAATTGGCTGGAAGCAGGCTGAAAATAAACCCGGCAATTCCCTTTCGTTGCTGTTTGTCGTATTCGCTATAGTCTATAAAGTTTGGAGAAACCACAAAGGGTTTGTTTGTTTTGTGAGTATGATACAAAATGTCTGATGGCCTGATGATATTTGAAAAATGAAGCAGGTCATAGCCGTTGTAATTGATTGGTTCATTCGTTAAAAGAATATCAGCCCTGACGCCTAAATCCTTAAGGCACTGAGCCGTTTGAATGATCTGTTCTGTATCCCCACCCGGAACTTTATATAAAGTTGACCTTGTAATAAAAGCCACTTTCATGAGGTTTTTAAAGTAAGTTATTGATAAGTAATCGAACAAAAATGCTAAAAAGATGCTTTTCTTTGTGACTATTTTAAAGGTGAATATGTATGCGGCGTTATCTCATCACTGGCGGGGCGGGATTTATTGGCAGTAATCTTATTAGCCATTTATTAAAAACAGAAAAGCAGATCTCGATAACAACGATCGATAATTTTGATCCCTTTTATGCCAGGATCATTAAAGAATTGAATATCGCCGGGTTTACAAACGATTCCCGGTTTCATTTGCTGGAATATGACCTGGCAAATACTGATGGAAAAAGACTTGCTGACGAAATTAAAGAACCCTTTGATGTGATCGTTCATCTTGCTGCGAAAGCTGGAGTAAGACCAAGTATTTTAAACCCCGTTTCATATCAGCAGGCCAATGTTATCGGGCTTCAGAATCTTCTTGATTTTGCAAAAGAAAAGAACTGCCAGCAATTTGTCTTTGCTTCCAGCAGCAGCGTATACGGGATTAACAATCATTTTCCATGGAAGGAAGATGAGCAATTGATGCCGATCAGTCCTTACGCCATGACTAAACTGGCTGGTGAGATGCTCGGTCATGTATATAATAAATTATTTGACATAAGATTTATTGCATTACGATTTTTTACTGTGTATGGCCCGGGACAAAGACCTGATCTTGCCATTCATAAATTCACAAAAGCTATTCTGAATAGCAGCCCTATTTCAATGTACGGTGATGGGAACACCAGCAGAGACTACACATTTATTGATGATACTGTACAGGGAATTGTAGCAGCCATGAAATACGGGAAAACGGGCTTTGAGGTGATTAATCTTGGAAATAATTATGCCATTTCTTTGAAAGAGCTGATCCGTTCTATTGAAAAGGTTACCGGCAAAGAAGCGAAGATTGAAAAATATCCAGAACAACCGGGTGATGTACCCAGGACATTTGCTGATATTTCAAAGGCAAAAAAACTGCTTGGCTATAAGCCTGTAACAAAATTAGAGGATGGACTTTTGAAATTTTATGAATGGTTCACCCAGCATAAAGAGCTTTTGCTTAAAAATTGAGATTTAAATAAATTCCGGAAAGTATGAACATGCATCATTAAGCGCATCTTAATGACTCACAATTCACAATTGACCATTCATAATTACACCGTAATCTCCAATGAAGGTTTTATTTCCTGCCTTGCATGGTACACTCTGCGTACAGTGTATGTTTTTTTATTCTGCGATTCAAAATAAGTCCGGACGCTGATCTCGGCAAGAATACCAATGGTAATAAGTTGTATGCCGCCAAGCAAAAAGATCAGGCCAAGGATCAGCAGAGGCTTACCCCAGATATTATACCCCATTATTTTTAAGACGAGAAGATATAAGTTGATAATAATCCCAATGCCCAGACTGATAAAACCGATCGTACCAAAAAGATGCATTGGTTTTTGGATATAGCGCCGGAAAAAGAGCAATAAGATGAGATCAGACAAAACACGGAAGGTGCGATTGATCCCATACTTGCTTCTGCCGAATTTCCGTGAATGATGTTTTACATCTACCTGTGTGATCTTTGCCCCCTGCATTTTTGCAAGCACCGGGATAAAACGATGCAGCTCACCATACAAATTCAATTCCTCGGCAATTTCACGACGAAAGATCTTCAATGTGCATCCATAATCCTTGATATGCACGCCTGTCATTTGACGAATCAATGAATTAGCGATCCTGCTTGGAATTTTTCGAAGAAAAAATCCATCTTTCCTGTTTTTCCTGTTGCCGGCGACCACATCCCAATCTTCACGTTTTAGTAAGTCAAGCATTCCGACAATATCAGAAGGATCGTTTTGCAGATCTCCATCAAGCAATGCAATATATTTTCCGGTTGAGTAGTCTATTCCAGCCATCATAGCGGTACTTTGCCCGTAGTTTTTTCTCAGCTCAACAAGAGTCGTTCGGTCATCGGCATAATTCAACACTTCTTGCTTGGTTTTATCCTGTGAACCATCGTCTATAAGTATTACTTCGTAGTCGATTTCAGGTAATGCAATGCGAATACTTTCCAGCAAAGGTTTAATATTTTCCTCTTCGTCTTTTACCGTTATGACAACTGATAATTCCTTCATAAATAGAATTCAAAGATAGTGCGGGGATTTTGATTGTAGTGCGAGACCGCTATCCGTCACAAAAACTATAAAGGGTATGTACTTGCAATGTACGGGCGGGCTTTTAATTTGTCCAGCAACAAAAAGGGTTCGATTGCGAACCCTTTATAAAGTAAGTGTAAAAAAACTAAAAAATACCCGCCAGTTCGAGGCTTTTCTTTTTCAGCTTCAATATTTCAATATCTTCTATAACCGGATCAGGTGAAAGGATCAGTGATACATTATTTTCCCTCCACCAATCATTGTTTTTTAAATTTTGGAAGGCAATAACACCTACAAGATATTTTCTGTCCTGCTCTGCATGCCATTCTTCGATCCATTCAAATTGCTCGCGCGGGATAATGTCCCAATCATCGAAGCTTACATACACTTTAAGGAAAATGTCGTCACATAACTGGTGTGGCTGGTGGTGGTACAATTTTTTATACTCATATTTATATTGGTAGCGAAGAGCCGAAATATCACTTAGTACTGCCGATGCGGTGGCAAAACTTCCGGCTCCTTTTCCGTAAAAGAATTGCTGATCGGCAAAACCACTTTCGATCACCACTCCATTATATTCATTTTTTACAAAAGCCAGGTGATCATCATGTTTTACAAATTGAGGCAGCACAAACGCAGCCACTTTGCCATTTTGTAATTTCTTGGCTTGTGCAACCAGTTTGATCTCATAATTTTTCTCCCGTGCCACTGTCGCATCACTCAGTTGAATATTTTGAATACCAGTAAATAAAATATTCTGAGTGGTTTCAACGATGCCATAAGCATGAGCCAGCAACAAGGCCCATTTGTTCACGGCATCATGTCCTTCAATATCAAGAGCAGGATTGCTTTCTGCGAAACCCAGTTGCTGGGCCTGCAGCAACGCCTGCTTAAATTCAAGTTTGTCTTCAAATATTTTTGTAAGGATGTAATTGGTTGAACCGTTTACAATGCCTTTGATAGAGTGTAAAAGATCATTATCATAATATTCTTCAAGATTACGGATGACAGGAATGGAAGCGCAGGCAGAGGCTTCGTATAAAAAAGATCTTTCTGTTTGCTTTTGCAATAGCAAAAGCTTCTGGAGATGCTCGGCAATCATTTTTTTGCTTGAGCTGACCACATCTTTATTATTTCTGAGGGCCTTTGTTACAATTCGAAAAGCGGCATCTGCATCATCGATCACTTCAACGATCACGTTGATCTGCGGATCGTTCAGCAGGAGGTCTTTGTTTGTTGTAAACAATTCAGCAGGGGCATTTCTTTTTTTCTCCGGGTGCTTTATGCAGATCTTTTTGATGCTGGCTTGAAGGGATGGAGTTTGTTTTAAGATTTTGTACAAACCCTCACCCACGGTTCCAAAACCAAAAAGACCAATTACCAGTTTTTTATGTGTTTCCATTTTCTAAAACTATTAAAATGTTCAGCATGCAATTTCCTTTATCAGGAAAAAGAAATGATCAACTAACAGGCATTTTTAAGATTTATTTATAATTAAAAAACTCACCCGGCCAGATGAGCTTTTATTTCTTGATTCAATTATTTATAGCTAATTCTGACTTATCTCTCCGCCAGCTGGCGGATGGATTTGGCACCTTTCTCCCTCTGTAGCTGGAAGAGGTTGTTAAGGCTTCAACGGGCCATCTCCCTCAGCCTTTCTTGATAAGTAAATTAAAGAACTTGCCTGCAGGCAGGCCGGTACAAAGATAGTTTTTGAGAGAATTTCTTTCAAATAATGTTTAAACAAGGTTCTGGCAATTGTTTGGAAAAATAAACTGGTACAGGGGAAATCAGGCAGGTAAGTTCTTTTTTAGCCAGTCGGATTGGGAATGGGCAGATTGTTCAAACTTTACCTGTCCTTTAATTTTTTCCTGGGCATTCTGAATGGCTTTTGTGATCATTGCATGTTCAAGAGATTCATTTTCTTTCATACCCACTTGCTTCATAAGCTGAATGATATTGTCTGAACCAAATTTTTTGAACAACGGTTCATCTAAAGATGACAGCACTTTTACTTCTTCCAAATGAAGTGCCTGAAATAATTCTTCTTTCTTTTTTCTTAACGGATAATGCTCTGCTGCAACAACAGGTTTGTCTTTGACAAGATGATGATGAACTTCCTTTGATGTGACAAGATCAATGCTTCCGGTTATTTGATCCGAAAATTTTTTTTGGGCTTGTTGCAGCGTTTTATCAAACCAAAAAATAAAGACCGTATTTTTATCTTTTTTCCAAAGGTCAATGAGCCCGTTCCATTTTGCATCTGAATTCATCCAGATGATATCCTTCACTTTTATGCTTTCATTTTTTTTATTAAACAGGCTGAACATGCTTGCAATTTTGATGCAAAGAAATGCTCAATATTCAATTTTCAATGATCAATTTCAATAAAGAAGAGCCCCGGCATTGTCGGGGCCCATCACGTCCCTAGTCCCTGTAAGAAAAACAGTTCTTAAAAATATTATTGATTTGCAGCGGTCACTTGTTCAATTTTTGTTCCTGTAAAAACCCAGGGTGCTGGTTCTTCCTGTTTTACTTCCTTTGTTTTGTGATCCGTGGTCTTTGCCTTTGTTACATTCATCTTTGACTGATCATTGCCTGCCATTGTTTGTGTCTGATCATTTGGTGTCGGATTAGCAAAAACAGAGGTCGGATCCTGGTCATTGAACGGGCGACCGAGCATAATCGTGATCAGTTTTGTATCCTTGTCATAGATCATAGTTCCTTCAGATACATCTTTACCGTCTAAGGTTTTTTGTACAGGAATTTTGTAAGTAGCCGGCGATTTTTTCAAAACAGCTTTTACTTTTCCCTGGGGTAAACCATCTACCCATGCAATACCTTTATTCTGTTCATCAAGTGTTACCGTTAC
>JBIOGV010000051.1:0-16959 GCA_044448365.1 Chitinophagales bacterium | reverse complement strand
TTCTATTATTCGCCGGGGTGAGGCCTATCCCAGCGATATAGTAGAAGAAATGAAAACCTCCGGCCTGCACATTTTGGAAGGTACATTGTATCCGCTGCTTACAAGATTGAAAAATGCCGAAATGCTAACCTACCGCTGGGTAGAAAGTAATTCAGGGCCTCCCCGGAAATATTTTTCACTGACTCCAAAGGGCGAGGCTTTTTATAAGGAGCTTGAACAAACCTGGCAGGAGTTGGCAAACGGAGTAAATGCTTTAGCAAACAAAAAATCAAACGAACCACTCAACCAATAACAATTTTTTTCCCGACCTGTCGGGAGCTTCAACCAAAAATTTATGACAATGAAAAAGATCATCAACATAAACCTGAGCGGCAGAGTAATACCGATAGAAGATTCTGCTTACGAAAAACTCCAGGCCTATATTGAAAGTCTTCGCCGCTATTTTGCAAATGAAGAAGGTCGCGACGAGATCATTAATGATATCGAAAGTCGTGTTGCCGAATTAATGAATGAAAAGATAAGAAAGGGTTCCAATGCCATTACAGATGCAGATATTGAAGAGATCATTTCTTCAATGGGCCGGGTAGAAGACTTTGAAAAAACAGAAACCGAAAGTGCTAAAACAACTGCCAGCCAGAGTTCAGGTCCGTCTGAACAAACTTTTACAAAAAAAAGAGGAAGGTTATACAGGGATAATTCCGACAAGATATTAGGGGGTGTAGCTTCCGGTATTGCAAATTACCTGGATATTGATCCTGCAGTGATCCGGATTATACTGATCCTTTTTGGATTTACCGGTACCGGCCTTCTGCTTTATATTATTCTTTGGATAGTGTTGCCGGCGAAAGATCTGTACAATTACACCGGTAAACGTTTATTCAGGAATCCCGATGATAAAGTAATTGCAGGTGTTGCCGGCGGTTTAGCCGCTTATTTTAAAATACAGGCGTGGGTGATCCGGTTGATTCTTCTTTCACCGTTATTACTCAATATTATCTTCGGAACATTTAATGGTATTTTCTTTTCATGGCACCGGGATATTTTTCCAAATGTATTCATAGCGCCATTCACCGGCACTTTCATCCTTGCATATATTATTCTCTGGATGGTTTTACCCGAAGCAAGAAGCCCATTTGAAAAAATGGAAATGAGAGGAGAAAAGGTAGATGTAAATAGCATCCGCCAAAATGTACAGGAAGGAATGAGTGATTTCAGGGGCCGTATGCAAAACTGGAGTGAAGAAGTAAAAACATCCGCACAACAATTTGGAGAAAGAGCGAAGGATTTTGCTAACACAAAAGGGAAGGCCTGGGCAAATGAAGTGGCGGAAAATGCCCGACCGGCAGCAAGAGGGGTTGCACATATAATTGGTGTGATCTTTAAAGCCTTTTTTATTTTCATTGCCGGATCGATAGTATTGGGATTGTTTGCAGCATTAATGGTTTTGATCTTTGGTGGAGTTACTTCATGGCCGGTAAATAATTTCCTGTGGACAAGTAATCTTCAAAAACTTTCTGCGTGGGGAACATTATTCTTTTTTATCACTGTTCCTGTCGTCGCTTTCATGACCTGGCTTATCAGGAGAATTGTTCACGCACGTTCCGGCAGACACCATTTAGGTTGGATATTCGGAGGATTGTGGGTCGTAGGCTGGGTATGTGCAATGGTATTTGCTGCAAGCATTGCAAAAGATCTGAGGATCTATGACAGAGCCAATGCCATTGAAATCCCTCTTACCCAACCTGCAAAAGGGAGGATGATTGTAAGAGTGACCGAACCGGAAATTCGCTATAACGGGAGCTTTTGGTGGATTCATGATGATGAAAACACGGGATGGGATGTTACAGACGATACAATGAGGTATAATAATATTAAAATCCGTTACGACAAAAGCGACGACACTGCGTATCATGTACGGTTGTATAAATATAGTGCCGGAAGTACTTTGAATGATGCTCAAAACCGCGCTTCCCAAACAATATTCAACATTAATTACCAGGACAGTATTTTAAATATGGGTAGTGGTTTAGCCATTGAAAAAAGCAGCAAGTTCCGCGGCCAGGGAGTGATCGTTGAAATCGCTATCCCTGCAGGGAAAAAAATTAAGTTTGATGAATCTGTATTACATGCTTACAATCCATGGGTGGTTAGAAGATCATGGAGAGAAAGAAGATATTGGGGACAGCATTGGCAAAGCGATTGGGATTATGACGATTTTTTTGATCTGAAACCGGACGTTGATTACACTATGGGAGACGATGGCAAATTGCTAAGCCAGGATGAGCAGCAACAAAATTCAACGGACAAAAACTATCACTATAATAAAAAAGAAGATCTTAAAAAGAACATACAGGAAAGAGAGAAAAAAATGGAAGAAGAGCGCAAACAAATAGAAGAAGATAAGAAGAAGCTGAATGATTCAATTCCTGCAAGTAATACAAAGAAGGAAACGATGGATCCTATTAAGGATGATGAAGCCAATACAAAAGTAACTGTCAATTCACCGCTTTCCTTCACAGCTTTATTCAACTAAACTCGGTTGAAGTTGGAGTCCCGACACGTCGGGATACCAGGCTTCCTGATTTTTCAGGAGGCCTTTTTTTTTAAAGACGCAAAACAAATTGCATTTACATTTGCACACTAAATTTTCTTTAATGAAGAACACAGCTTTTACTCAAAAGCATATTGCTTTGGGAGCAAAGATGGCAGAGTTTGCCGGCTATAATATGCCGATCAGTTATACAGGTATCATTGATGAACATGCAGCAGTCAGAAACAATGCAGGTCTGTTCGATGTAAGCCATATGGGAGAATTTATCCTGAAGGGTGAACATGCATTGGATCTTATACAAAGAGTGACAACGAATGATGCATCAAAACTTACAGCAGGTAAAGCACAATACAGTTGTATGACAAATGAGAACGGGGGAATTGTTGATGATCTTTTAACTTATTGCATCGAAGAAAACAAAGTATACATGATCGTTGTGAATGCGTCGAATATTGAAAAGGATTGGAATTGGATCAGCCGGCACAATACGAAAAATGCAGAGATGCATAATATCTCAAACAAAACCTGCCTGCTTGCCATACAGGGACCCAACGCAACAAAAATTTTGCAGCCACTTACGGAAATGGATATTTTGAATTTGAAATACTACACTTTCTCAAAAGGAAAATTTGCCGGGGCAGACAATGTACTTGTAAGTGCGACCGGCTACACGGGTGCAGGTGGGATTGAAATTTATTTTGAAGATAAAGACAACGTCGCTGATAAAATTTGGGATTCAATTTTTGAGATCGGGAAGCCACAGGGATTAAAACCTATTGGTCTTGGGGCAAGAGACACACTTCGGCTCGAAATGGGATATTGTTTATATGGAAACGATATTGATGATACTACTTCCCCACTCGAAGCAGGTTTAAGCTGGATTACCAAATTCAATAAAGAATTTACTGCCAGACAAATTCTCGAAAAGCAAAGATCAGAAGGGATAGAAAGAAAACTTGCAGGTTTCGAAATGCTGGAAAAAGGAATCCCGCGTCATGGATACGAAATAAAAGATTTCTCAGGTATGAATATTGGTTGGGTTACTTCAGGAACTCAATCTCCCAGTTTGGGCAAAGCTATTGGGATGGGGTATGTAAGAAAAGCCTTTGCGGCTCTTGATACAAGTATCTATATAAAAGTTCGTGATAAATTGTTGAAGGCAAAGGTTGTAAAGATCCCGTTCTCATAGAATATCGAATAAAGAACGGGGAATACATTGAAAATTTACTTCATAATTCCTGTTCTTCATCACCAGTTCAATATTAAGAGGCCGGCCGGTTTGTGAATTGGGAAAAAATAAATAATTTACAGCATTAATAATCCTATATCCCATGCCCCTGATCCATCTCACCACTTTTATTGAAGCGCCCGTAGAAAGAGTTTTTGATCTTAGCCGCAATATCCAACTGCATAAGGAATCCATGAAGCAGCACAAAGAGGAAGCCGTAGCAGGCACGAGATTTGGGCTGATCGAAAAAAATGAAACAGTTACCTGGAAAGCAAAACATTTTTTTAAGACAAGAATATTGCGGGTTCGTGTCACAGAAATGCAAAAACCGGTTCGATTTATCGATGAGCAATCACAAGGTTCGTTTAAAGAAATGAAACATGAACATTTTTTTAAACCCTGCGAGAACGGAACGATCATGATCGATCTGTTTCACTTCGAAAGTCCTTACGGCACGATCGGTAAATGGTTCAATACTTTTTATCTTACCCGTTATGTAAAAAATTTACTTCAAAAGCGTAATAGGATCATCAAAGAATATGCGGAGAGCAATAAATGGAAAAAGCTGCTGGAAAACTAAGGCTCTTTCCATTACATTTGCCTGAATGAGCACTAAGCCATCATTATATACTTCACTCTCGCCGGCCCTTGTACACCTGTATGACATAAGCAATAGTGTCATAGTGATCATTGATGTATTAAGAGCAACGTCCACTATTGCCACAGCTTTATTTAATGGTGCAAAATGCGTGATCCCGGTTGACAGCGTAAGCCGCTGTATTGAATTGGGAAAACAGATAGATGGAATTACGGCAGGGGAAAGAGATGGTAAAATAGCTGAAGGACTTGAACATGGAAATTCACCCTTTGAATACCCAAGAAAATTTATTGAAGGAAAAACCCTGGTGCTCACTACAACCAATGGCACCAGGCTGCTGCATATGGCATTGGAAAAGGGAGCGAAAGAAATCGTTACCGGTTCTTTTCCGAATCTATCTTTTGTATGTGATCATTTAACCGAAATGAAAAAAAATGTAATTCTTGGTTGTGCGGCCTGGAAAGACAGGGTGAATATGGAAGACGCTCTGTTTGCGGGCGCAGTTATTTCAACAGTTAAAAAACATTTTGACATTAATTGTGATTCATCGCATATTGCAGAAGCGATGTATGAAAAAGGAAAGAAAGATCTTTTTTCTTTTATAAAAAATAATAATGCCTCGCACTATCATCGACTGATGAAATTTGGATTAGAGAAAGACATCAGGTATTGCTTAGCTAAAGATATCGCTGAAGTACTTCCTGTTTATAGCGAAGGGAAACTGATTATAAAATCGTAGAATCACCAACACCCGGGGCAATTCAATTGAAAAAATCTTGCAAGATAGTTCATTTTATCTTGTTCTTTATCACAATAAAAATTATTTTTTTATTCACTCTTTTTGCAAGGAAATGCAAATCACATTCCTTTATTTTTGCAGATTGCCCAATTGTGAATGACAGGTTTAAAAATGTTAAACAGTAATTCAAATACGGCTATGCAAAAATTAAAAATCGTAAATCGAATATAGTTTGGCCCTACCCCATCTTGTCAAGTATGTGTACACGCATGGAACGGATGAAGTGATTCGCCGGGGAAAAAAAATTCATGCGATCGGTTTTGTCGAGTTGATTGAATATGATAACCTTTTTGGCTCTGCAGTATTCAGGGTGAAAGATGATATTTACTCAACATTTTACAAGGTCTATATCCAAAAAATCAAGGATCCGAAATCTCTTTCGGTTCGATGTACCTGTCCTTACAATCTTGGAGATATATGCAGGCATGAGGCAGCTTCGCTTTTCCAATTGCAGGAAATGCTCGATAAAAATATGCTTGATGCTGATGACGTGGAATACGACCAGCGGCATACAGTTGCCAAAATGAAATTTATCGATCTGAAATCGCTGCGATTGCTTTCTTCACCGGTTGTATTTACTGAAGCGGAAAAATTTCTTCGCACTCATAAGGCGAATATTGAGTTGGCAAAAGATGAAACTGTAAAAGCAACCGTTACCCTCGATGATAATACCTATAAGGTCATTATCAGGAAAAACGAAGAAAAAAATTTTGATACAAGTTGTGACTATATTGACCCGGAACATCCGCTTTGCCTGCCTAAAGTGATCGTTTTTCTGCAATTATTGAACTCCTATGGCCCGCATTATTTTGACGGCATTCGTAACTGGGATAAAGAAAAAAATAAACTGCTTGAGGCATACGGCTATTCTTTGAATGATGATCTCAAAGGTAAATTTGAATTTACTTATAAAGACGGCAAGCCTTTTTTAAGAGTTTTGGATATAGCCATCAAAAGGGTCGCTCCTGTTGTTGTACCTGTTAGACAAACTGTTGTTGCAGAACCACCGCCTGTACCCACAGAAGATAAAGAAGAACTGATCTCCACATCACACAGGTTGGGTGTGGTATTTAATTTCAATAAAAAAACATATCCTTATTTTTTTATTGATGTAGTGCAGGGAGAAACGAATGATGCCGGCAATGGTTTTACAGGAAAAGTAGAAAAGATCGACCTGGCCAAATATGTTGATACAGTAAAGTACAATGAAAATGATAAGCAGTCGCTGGGATTATTGAGAAAATTACAGGAACAGGAAATTAACAGGTACATCAGTCGCAATTCGCCTTTCTCCGGCATTTGGGAAAATATCATTCACCAGGAGGATGAAGATCTTGCGGATGAGACAAAAAACCTGATGGCAGAATACCTTTTGCCAAAGTTAAAAAAATTATTTTCAGGAACCGATACACCACTTGCATTTAAACTTTCAAAGGGAAAAACTTTTAAAACGAATCATCTCGAAGAATTAAAATTGTCAGCTGAAGAAGTAAGACCTCATTTTACCATCAATAAAAATGGAAAATATATTATCCGGTGTAATGTAAAGGCAGATGGTCTTGATCATGAACTGGCAGAAAATGAAAGTTCAACCCCGCTGCTGTTTTTATACAACCACCAGGCCTATTTGTGGAAAAACACGGAAGTGATCGACGTGATCGATAAATTTTTACCAAAAGGAAAAATGGAAATCAGCAATGATGACTGGAATAAAACAATGCACCAGCTTGTATTGCCGCTTGCCAAAGAATATAAAATCGATTTTGACAAATCATTGGTACATGAAATAAAGGCCGGTGATCCTGAAGTAAAATTATTTCTTTTGGAGAAAGGTGACTATCTCGTTTTTCAGCCTTCTTTTTCTTATAAAGGTTATGAAACAAGGGCAAAAGACAGGGATGAGATCATTGTACCACAGTTTGATAAAGTGATGATCGTTCATCGCAACAGGGAAGTAGAGCAGGCATTTATACATAAATTGCAAAATCTTCATTCCAATTTTATTTACCAGGAAGATACCCATGCATTGGCATTAAAAGGAACCGATGTGCTCAAAAATAACTGGTTCTTTTTGTTTGTAGATGCCATGAATGAAATGAAAGTGCCTGTGTTTGGATTCGAAGCGCTGAAAAATTTCCGGTTCAATACAGCAAAACCCCAAACAAAAATTTTCATCAGCAGCAATACGGATTGGTTTGATGCAAAGGTGGATATCGTTTTTGGTGATCAGCAGGTAACGGTAGCTGAGGTAAAAAGAGCATTGGCCAACAAGCAACAATTCGTTCAGCTCAATGATGGAACTCTTGGAATTTTACCCGAGGAGTGGATCAAAAAATATTCATTGTTGTTTCGTGTGGGCGAAGGAAAAACAAATTCATTGAAATTATCCCGCTATCATTTAAGTGTTGTTGATGAATTATATGAAAATCGTGATGAAAATGAGCTCGTGGTCCAATTGGAAGAAAAATACCAGCGGCTTCGGGAATTTGATAAGATCAATAATATTGAACCCCCCGATCATTTACAAAACATACTGCGACCCTACCAGGTGGCCGGTTATCAATGGTTGAATTATCTGCATGAAATAAACTGGGGGGGTATTCTTGCTGATGATATGGGCCTGGGTAAAACAGTGCAGGCGCTTTCTTTCCTGGAAAGATATAAGTCCGAACATGGGAAAATAAAGGCATTGGTTGTTTGCCCGACAACACTTATTTACAACTGGGAAAATGAAATAAAAAAGTTTACGCCTTCACTTACCTACCACATTCACCATGGAGGTCAGCGATCAAGGGCAAAAGAAGAGTTGATGAATTATGACATCAGCATCACGACCTATGGAACTTTGCGCAGCGATATAAAATTATTTGTGAGCGTTGAATTTGATTATACCATCCTGGATGAATCACAGGCAATAAAAAATCCTTCGAGCAAGGTAACCAGGGCAGCTTCGTTGCTCAATGCAAAGCATCGCCTTTGCATGAGCGGTACACCATTGCAGAATAATACATTTGACATCTTTGCGCAAATGAATTTTCTAAATCCCGGCATGCTGGGGACAATGGAATTTTTCCGGCAGGAGTTTTCTATTCCTATCGATAAGTTTGGCGAAGAAGACAGGAAAGACCATCTCAGGAAAATTCTTTATCCTTTTATTCTCCGCCGGACAAAAGAACAGGTGGCAAAAGACCTTCCGGAAAAACAGGAAATGGTTCTGTTTTGTGAGATGGAAGATGAGCAGAGAAAAATTTATGATGCGTACAGGAATGATTATCGCAACCAGATACTGGGTACCATTGAAGCGCAGGGGATCCAACGGTCACAACTTACCATTTTGCAGGGCCTGATGAAATTACGGCAGATCTGCGATTCGCCGGCCATATTAAATGAAGTGGAAAAATTCGAAAATCATTCCATTAAGCTGGAAGAGCTAACAAGAGAGATCACAGAAAACATCGGTAATCACAAAGCCCTGATCTTTTCCCAGTTTCTTGGCATGCTTGCACTGATAAAACATAAGCTCACTGAACTTGATGTTAAATTTGAATACTTTGATGGAAGCACTTCTGCACCCGACAGGGAAAAAGCCATTCAAAGTTTTCAAAATGATGAAAGCGTGAGAGTGTTCCTGATCTCACTCAAAGCCGGGGGTGTTGGTTTGAATTTAACAGCAGCCGACTATGTTTATATTGTTGATCCCTGGTGGAATCCGGCCGTAGAGCAGCAAGCTATCGACCGCACACATCGCATTGGACAAACAAAAAATATTTTTGCTTACCGCATGATCTGCAAGGATACGATCGAAGACAAGATCCTTCAACTGCAGGACAAGAAACGAATGCTTGCCAAAGAATTGATTGCCGACGATGCAACATTCGTAAAGACCCTGAGCCGGGAAGACGTAGAGTATTTATTCAGCTAATTGTTTATTAAAACTAAAAAACCGTCCCGACTTGTCGGGACGGTTTTAATAATGGGTTAGTAAGTAAAAAGATTAATGCGCTCTTTTGCGATTATGATCATAACCATGCGCAGCAGACGAAGATCCCGATATGATCACACTTAAAACCGATCTTAAAAAACGAAAAATATTCAATGAGGGTTTGTAATAATGCCTGTAAATCTTTGCCTCTTCATGGGTATGAATAATTGACTTGTTTTTCATTTGCGGATCATTTAGAAATAGTTAACGAATATTTTATAGGAATTAGTATACGCAAAACTAATCTTTTATCTATTTTATAGTTACTATCCGGCTCTTAAATTTTGAAATGTTTATGAAATCCGCAGAATTTCCTGTGCTGACTACTAATTTGGAATTAATAAACTTAGTAGAATGCCGTGATCGTGCAGTTCAATGTCACATTGCCGGGACAATTCTGCAAAAGATCAATAGATATTGAAAAGCTGCCTATATAAAAAAATTATCTTTGCCCTCTCAAAAATGAACCGATGAAATTAGTTTCTTACCTGGAAGAAGATCGTGACCGGCTGGGAGTACTCATTAATGATATGGTGTATGATATGGAAGTACTGCATCCTGATCTGCCTACCGGCATGAGTATGTTTTTAAATTTTTGGGAAGACGCATTTCCAATGGCACAGGCCGGCGAGCTGATGTTGCTTGAAGGGCAAAGAACCAGTAACAGGGGAATTCCTGTAACTGATGTTCAGTTACTGGCACCGGTTCCTTTTCCAATTTCATGCAGAGACGGATATGCATTCAGACAGCATGTGGCTGCTGCAAGAAAAAACCGGGGGCTTAAAATGATCCCGCAGTTTGATGAATTTCCTGTTTTTTATTTTACCAACCCGCACAGTATCCAGGGACCAGGCGAAATAAAATGCATGCCGGATCATTTGGAAAAACTGGATTTTGAACTGGAAGTTGCAATTGTAATTTGTAAACATGGAAAAAATATTCCTGCCGAAGAAGCCGATGAATATATCGGTGGATTAATGATCATGAACGATTTTAGTGCAAGACATTTGCAAATGGAAGAAATGATTCTTAATCTCGGTCCCGCGAAAGGAAAAGATTTTGCCACTGCAATTGGTCCGTGGCTGGTAACCTTAGATGAACTGGAAGAATTTGTTGTGCCGGCTAAAGAAAATCACACGGGTAAAAACTGGAACCTGGCTATGAAATGCTATGTCAATGAAAAACAGGTTAGCGCAGGAAATCTTGCTGATATGGATTGGACATTTGCAGAGATCATCGAAAGAGCTTCTTATGGTGTAAATCTTTATCCTGGTGATATCATTGGCAGCGGAACAGCAGGTACAGGGTGTTTCCTGGAATTAAACGGGACCGCTAAATTAAAAGATCCGGATTTTCCCGAGCAATGGTTATTGAAAGGTGATATTGTAGAAATGGAAATTGACGGATTAGGAAAATTAACCAATACGATTGTTGCAGAAGAAAGTGATTGGAGTATTTTAAAAAGAAAGAAATCCTGATGGTAAATAAGTATGCAAAGCTCATGTACAGACCATGAGCCTTGCAATTAAAATGATCCGACATTAGGATAAGGTCATACGAAAATTAAATGACCACTTTATTGATCCGTTTTGGGTTTGAGCTGCT
The DNA here is from genome assembly GCA_044448365.1 of Chitinophagales bacterium. Taxonomy (GTDB): domain Bacteria; phylum Bacteroidota; class Bacteroidia; order Chitinophagales; family Chitinophagaceae; genus VBAU01. Next base: position 6,196 of record JBIOGV010000051.1, on the reverse strand, counting down.
TACATTTTTAACCTTCCCCAAAAACGAATCTTTCACTTTTAATTCTTTAGCGGCATTTATCTCGGCGGAACCAACTCCGTCGTTATCGATGTCCATGGTTTGAACAACGAGATCAGCAGCCTTTATCGATCCAACACTTTTGTTCCTGATCACTGCATTTTCTGCTTTGCCGCTTAATTTCAAATTACCTACACTTTTATTTCGTATATCAAGTTTTTGCGCATTCAACGCCAATTCCACTGAACCAACATTTTTGTTGTCCAATGAAAGATTCCCGAAATTTAAATTACCCGTGGAAGACAGGTTACCCACCATCTTCAGATCCAGGCTTTTCAAATTTTTGAATGTGATATAAACGGTCATCTTCTTTTTACTATTGAAATGTGAATCCTTTTTCATACTGACAATAAGCTTGCTGCCTTCGTTTTTTACATCAAAGAGTTGCTGCAAATTATCCTCTGCTTCTATTTTCACTGCTTCTTTACTTCCCTGGGTGAGTGATACATTAAAAACCCCGCTTGCTTCAAGCTGGTCGAATGACTGCACTGATATGTCCCGCGTAATTACATTTCCACTGCCTTCGATCCTTTTCTTGTCATTGCTTTTATCCTTGTCTTTATCATTCTGTGAAAAAACAGGAACAAATGAAAGAATGAATAAAAGAGTGGCGGCTGAAATCGAAATGATCTTTCTCATATAAACTCAGTTTGATCCCGGCCTTGCCGGGGTTTGGTTAAAAGATAAAAATACACGAAATTATTCGTAGAACGAAGGTGTGGCATATTTGTTACAATAACCTCAAAAAATTTATGAAAGGTCATTAGAATATTTTAATGAAGTTGTTTTGCGATATTTGAAGAGATGTTACTTCATCTAAAAGATCTGAAACCGGTTGAAAGGCAAGACTGGCTGCAACATGCTATCGCTCCAAGACCGATCTGTTTTGCTTCAACAATTGATAAAAACGGAAATAGCAACCTGAGCCCATTTAGTTTTTTTAATTTGTTTTCTACAACTCCTCCGATTGTGATCTTTTCACCATCAAGGAGAATCAGGAATAATACCACCAAGCATACGCTGGAAAATGTGCTGCAGGTTCCGGAAGTGGTAATAAACATCGTAGATTATGATATGGTACAGCAGGTAAGCCTGTCAAGTTGTGAATATCCAAAAGAAGCGAATGAATTCATAAAAGCCGGCTTTACAGCTATACCTGCAAGTATTGTAAAGCCGCCTATGGTCAAAGAAAGCAAAGTGAAATTGGAATGTAAGGTTATTGAGGTAAAACCTTTAGGTAATGAAGGAGGTTCGGGGAACTTAGTTATTTGTGAAGTGGTTTGTATGCACATTGACGAATCAATTCTGGATGAAAATAAAAAAATTGATCAGCGGAAACTGCATCATGCAGCAAGACTGGGTGGTGATTGGTATTGTAAGGTAGATGAAAGCAACTTATTCATTGTTGAAAAGCCAAATACGCAGTTGGGTATTGGTGTCAATGCATTACCAGCTTCTATCCGCTCCAGTAAAATTCTAACGGGGAATAATTTAGGACAGTTAGCCAATGTACATGAATACCCATCCATTGATCCTTCATTTGATGATGATCACCTGAAGCAGATCATTCAATACTATAGCATCAATCCCGATGAAATGGAAACCGAATTACATTCCCATGCAAAGAAGTTACTGGACGAAGGGAAGGTGAAAGAAGCATGGCAGGTACTACTGACCGGCTATTAGTTAATTTTCATCGGCCATTATTAAAAATTCGCATTTTATTTGTTCAATATTTTCTCTTATTTCACCCGTTTGACTAAAACAACGAGGTGAAACAATTGATCATAAAATTCAATTATGAATAGGGTTTTAATATGCCTATTTTTAGGAAGTAAATTAACAAACATTACAAAAATTAAACCCTTATATATGAAAAAGTTACCCATTCTGTTGCTTGTGCTCGTTGTAATTGTTTCCTGCAAAAAAAACTCCTGCACTACAAGCGTAGCCTCTATTTCAGGAGCCTATAAGTTTTCAGCTTATACTTATAAGGCCAACGCCTCTGCACCCGAACAGGATTATTTTAATATCATTCTCTCCGATCCTTGCGAAAGAGATGATATAATTACACTCAACTCTTCCGGAACTTATGATTATAAGGATGCAGGAGTTGTGTGTGCCCCATCAGGCGACAGTAACGGCACCTGGTCACTGTCCGGAGCCTCAATAACCATCGACGGAACGATTGCAACCATTCAAAGTTTTGATTGCAAAAGCTTAATTATTTTGAATAGCGATGTGATGACTGCGGGGGATCAATTAAAGATCACGCTTACCAAGCAATAGTAACATCAATGACAGGTTCTCTAAAATTTTGATGGAATTCATGCAGGAATTCTTCTTTGTTGTTGTGTTGTTTGCATTCTGAGTCAATTGCCGCAGTCGTTATAGTTTCAAACTGTCTTTTCTCCGTGCAATTCTTTCGTGCAGTGCGTGAAAAAACTTTGTCCTTTCTTTTTCACTTACGGAACTTATCCGTGTAGATTTTTTCATCATATTCTGTACATGATTGTACATTTTTTCATTAAAAGCGAGGTCTCTTGTGATCATATAATTGATCACTGTGTGCGTGATCAGCGAAAGTTTTAAACCGTCCAGGACCAGGAGCTGATTGTTATCGCCCAATATCACTTCATTAAAATACATCTGGTAGCTGCCCAGTGGCTTTTTTTCAGGATCATTATAATTATACTTATATCCAAGAGCCGCCTGTGCTTCAAGATGATCAAGCAGTTTTTCAACGGCTATATAAATTTTCAATACGTCTTCGTCTGATTCAAACATATCTCCATCCCTGTAAAATTCGATTTGCCTCAATGTACTGTTAATGCCTTCAACATTCCAGAATTCAGTAATAGAAAGCTGGTTATAGATGTCAAGATTTTTTTGGCCAAGAGCAAACACCTCATCGGGATATTCTCTAAAACTGAATTTTCGGCTGGTAAAATCAGGAAAATAAAAAATTGTTTTCATCCAGAAATAGTATTTGAACGCTGCCAGCTCCCGAAAATGAAAATGCTGAAAAAGCGGAATATCCTTGCACATGTAATAAAGTTCCTTTTGCTTAAAGCTGTTGAAATAAGTCATCCATTTCAGAATACTGCTCAGGTATTCCGCAAACCTGAAACTGCTGTTGTCGATTAAATTACCCTGGAATGAAAAAGCGCCGGTTTGAATATTCAGAATGCTGTCAAGCGAAATTTTATAATGAGTACATAAAGTATACAATTCATCAAGTGAAATCGTTTTCTCTCCGCGCATTCTACGGTACACACTGTCCACACTTACATCAAGCACTTTTGCAATTTCTTCAGTGACCGATAAACTGGCAGGAATATTTGCTTTGATCACCTGGAAAAGTTCATGCTGAAGTTTGGAAGCATCCATAGTTAATGTTTATAATTTTTCAATTGCCTGGTTGCTCATTTAATTCACTTATGTTGTCAATGTATCTTTTCGTCTTGCAATTCTTTCGCGCAAAATCCGGAAAAATTTTGATCTCTCCTTTTCACTTACATTGCTGATCAACGTTGAACGTCTCATCATGCTTTGCACATAGTCGTACATGTTTTGGCAAAAATTCATTTCGCGGGTTATCATATAATTGATGGCAGTATGGGGGATATATGCAACTTTCTTTCCATCCAATAAGGCGATCGAGCTGTTGTCGCCAAGTATTACTTCATTAAAATAGACCTTGTAATCCCCGAGACGCTTCATATCCGGATCTCCATATTTGAATTTATAACCTCTTGCCGCCTGTTGTTCAATATGGTCAATCACTTTTTCCCAGGCTTCGTAAAGTCTCAGAACATCATCATCTGATGCAAACATATGGCTCTCCCTGTAAAATTCAATCTGCCGGAGTGCAATATTTATGTTTTCGACATTCCAGAGTTCTGTACTGGGAATACTGTTATAAAGAGATAAAATATTTTCGCCTATTTCGTTTAACTCATCAGAATATGCGTCAAAAGTGAAAGTCTGATGTTCAAATTCTGCAAATTGAAAAAGAGTTTTCGTCCAGAAAAAATATTTGAAGGCTGCTATTTCCCGGAAGTGAAAATGATGAAATGGCGGAACATCCTTACACAGCCAAATGAATTCTATTTCTTTAAAGTTTTTTAAAGAGGACAGGTTGTAAACCATGCCCTTGAGATATGCATCAAAACGAAAAGTTTTTTCATTCAGAAGATTTCCCCGGAATATAAACGCCCCGGTTTGAATGTTCATTAACTGGTCCACCGAAATTTTGTAATGATTGCACAACGCATGCAGTTCATCCAATGAAATGGTCTTTTCTCCCCGCATGCGCCGGTAAACACTGTCTACGCTTACATTCAGAACTTTTGCAATTTCTTCAGCGACCGATAAATTGGCGGGAATATTACCCTTGATCACCTGGAAAAGTTCTTGTTGAAGTTTGGAAATTTCCATAATCAGGCTTATAATTTTTTGATACGGTCTTCAATCTTTGCCAGCAGGATACCAAAAAAAATATTTCGCTGCTTTTCACTCGTCTGGCTGATCACAGTAGCCCGCCGCATGAGGTTGTTTAAGGCTTCATGGCATTGATTACAAAAATTTTCATCACGGGTCATCATATAATTCAGCACATCATAATTCAGATAAACCACTCTTATTGTATCCATCGTCACCAGGATGGTCGTTTCCCCCAATATCACCCGATTATAAAAAAAATTGAAGTTGTCTTTTTTTGTGGATGGATTTTCGCCCGGCATAAACTTACAACCATATTCTACCTGTGCCTTCAGATGCAAAATGGTTTCCTTAAGAGCCTGGTAAACGATTTTAATGTCAGCCGCCGTTGAAAAAAGCCCACTGTCTTTATAAAATTCAACCTGGGAAATAAGACTGTTAATACATTCCGTATTCCAGATCTCTGTCGAAGGAACCAGCGTGTAAAGTCTTGTCAGTTCCTGGCTCATGGATTCAATTTCCGATGAGATACCATTCAGATCGATTGCCTTTGTTGCATAATCAGGGTGCTGTAAAATGGTCTTCATCCAGAAAAAATAACGGAACGCTATCAGGGGTTTGAAATAAAAATTGTGAAAGAAAGGAACGTCCTTACTCAGATAGATAATTTCTTTCCGGTTAAAATTATTCACCTGCTGTATTGATGTCAGCAGGTCACCGAGGTATTTCTCGTAGGAATAGTCTTGATTATTGATGCGCACATTTTCAAAAAGAATGGAATTGCTTTTGATATGCAATACCTGGTCAAGTGAAAGATGAAAATGTTCACAAAGTTCTTTTGCTTCTTCAAGAACCAACGGTGTTTCATTTCTGATCCGGCGATAAGCACTATCATTACTTACATGCAGGACCTCCGATACTGTCTCGGTAAGAGATGCCGATGGCGGCAGCAATTCTTTTATGCGCTGAAATAAAAAATCCTGGGCCTGGTTCAAAGGCATGGGTTTGTGTTGAGTGTGATGTAAAAAACAGTTTTGGCAATAACTGCAATTCTGTGTTCTCTTCCTTTCAAATTAAGCGATTTTTTTCGAAAAGCCATACCCGGTGCTAAACCGATCAGTAAAAATTGCCAAACGCGGATAATCAACTGCAAAATTCAATTATAAAACGGCCTTCCGGGGAGGTAGCTTGCCATCAGCATTTAAAATTAAACTACCAGGTTATGAAAAATAGAACCATTCATCATGAAGTATTGCTCTTTACAAATACTTTCTTCTCGAAAAGGCAATTTTGCGAAACCAATCGCAATGAGAGCAGCGACTCTTCCTGCAACCAACTGCAAAATGCTTGCTGGAACGGGCTGGTATTTGAAATTCTTCCGGACATTATCAAACAAACCTCTCTAAAAAACCTGAATTATACATGGGAGGTAATCCCTGCTGAAAATTTTATTGAAATAAAAATCGGGGCAGTTCCCTTCACCGTTTCACACAAGGCTTCCATAAATCCCTACCTGTTCTATTCAGAAAAAAATTTCAACTAATCAAACAATAAAAGTTTTTATGAAAAAGCTGTTCTTGTTAATCAGTGCAATAATAATTGAGAGCCAAATATTCAGTCAGCCCGCTACAGATTCTTCTAAAACTGCCAATGAAAATTATTACCTGCAGAAAGGCAGAGCTGACAAAACAGGCGC
>JBIOGV010000050.1:0-17403 GCA_044448365.1 Chitinophagales bacterium | reverse complement strand
TTAACTCACAACATTAAACAAATTTGGAAATTGAAGTATTGGTAGCTAAGTTCAATCCAATCCTTAAAAATCAAATAATTCTTTTAAAGGATAGAATCAACAACGCTGAGATATGGGTTAAAAATATTCTCGGTCAGCCTGGCCTGACCGACAGCATGAATAAGAAACGGGTTCATTTTAATAATTGCTGGTCAAAACTCCTGAACCAGGCAATAACACCGCTTTCGTAAAAAAAAAGGGACCTTAGCAATTCCAACAAAAGACCTATGTAATGGGTAAAAAGTTTTCTTATACTCGGCGTTTCTTTAAAATGATCCTTGTAATTGTGATGATTGTTTTTGACTCATCTTCATGCAAGGCTTATTCAGTACTTACTCATGAAGCGATCATTGATGCAAACTGGGTTCACGTATTGCTTCCATTATTGAAACAAAAATTTCCTTCCTCTTCCGCCGAAGAATTAAAAACAGCACATGCCTATGCTTATGGTGGAGCAGTGGTTCCCGACATGGGATACTACCCTTTCGGCAGCAAGCTGTTCACCAACCTGCTTCATTATGTACGTAGCGGTGATTTTGTAGAAGTGATACTTAGCGAAGCACAAAATGTAAATGAATATGCTTTTGCATTGGGTGTTCTCTGTCATTATAATGCGGATAACTATGGACACAAATTAGGTGTTAACGTGTGTGTTCCCATTATCTATCCAAAAATGAAAAAAAAATTCGGTGATGTTGTCACTTATGATGAGAACCACCTGTCGCACCTGCGCACCGAATTTGCAATTGACGTGTTGCAAACGGCAAGAGGTAACTATAGTTCGGAAACTTATCATGATTACATCGGTTTCCAGGTGGCAAAACCAGTGCTGGAAAGAGCTTTTTTTAAGACGTACGGCCTGGATGTAAATAATCTGTTTGGAGATTTTTCCAGGACTGTTGGTACTTTCAGATGGATCGTAAAAAGTTTTTTCCCTACTATAACAAAAGCCGCGTGGTTAACCAGAAGTGACGAGATCAGAAAAGCATCACCTAATGCAACCGTGCGCCAATTCATTTACCGGATGCACCGTAAAAATTACAGGAATGAATTTAAGAATGAGAAGCCGAGATTTCTTGTGCAAATTTTATCAGGCTTTATCGCAATATTGCCCAAGATCGGGCCTTTAAGAGTGTTAAATTTTAAAGTGCCGGGGGCCGACGCTGAAAAATTTTTCATTGAGAGCTTCGATACAGCTGTATCGCATTATCGCAATTATATAGCACAACTTCGAAACGGCGATATAATATTGAGTAATACTAATTTTGACACAGGGCAAAAAACAGCACCTGCAGAATATGAGCTTACAGATAAAAGTTATGCAGAATGGTTGCTGAAGCTTCAGCATAAAAATTTTGAAACCGCCACCTTTGCGATCAAACAAAATATCCTGAATTTTTATGGTGATGACCAGGCCGCTTCAACCGGTAAGCAAAATATAAAACAAGCTCTTGAACAATTAAAGACAGCTCATATACCTCCCCGCTAAAAAAACCATCTTTATCGTTTTAACCTCATATTGCAGTTGGCTAACTCTGTTTTCCATTTTCGCAAAAAAACTAATTTTATACCATGTCCATCAAAATTTCCGTTTTATTTTTCCTTATCATTCTAAGTAATGACTTCTCGTTTTCACAAAAAACATTTAAAGAACCTAAGCCTTCCAACAAGCCAAACCTTTATCAATTGGCCCAGATAAAAAGAAAATATGGAATGTTCATTCATTTTGGGATCAACACATTTTATGATGAAGAATGGACGGACGGAAGCAAGCCGCCGGCATCTTATAAACCACTCACTGTGGATGCAGATCAATGGATAAATATTTCAAAACAGGCAGGCATGAAATATGTGATACTTGTCACTAAGCATGTTGATGGTTTCTGTCTTTGGGACAGCAAATACACCAACTATGATGTAGCTTCTTCATCCAATAAAACAAATGTGGTTGAAAAAGTTGCCCAGGCCTGTAAAAAATACGGCATCGGGATGGGAATTTATTATTCGCTTTGGGACAGGCATCAAAACGCTAATGTTGGCGACAGTTCTTTAGACAGTGCCTATAATAAATATATGGTCGATCAAATAAAAGAACTGATCCGCATTACAAATAAGTATACAAAAATTGTTGAACTATGGCTAGATGCCGGTTGGGAAAAAAAGAGAGCACGCTGGCCGATCGCTGAAATTTACGAAACAGTGAAGAAGATGGCGCCTCAATGCCAGGTAGGTGTTAACTGGTCGATAGGAATACCCGAAAATCCTGATCCCGATTCTGCATTTGTTCTGCCCACTATGCAAAAAACGGGATATCCGATCCGGTATTTCCCAAGTGATTTCAGGATGGGAGATCCTTATCTGCCGACTGATCCGGACCCAAAACTATTTTCTCACAATGGTGATCTATATTATATGCCATGGGAAACAACTGTGTGCATCAGTCAAAAATGGTTTTATAATACAAAGGATAGCATCTATAAAACACCGGAAGAACTGCTGCAACTCTATAAAAAAGCAACCGCACAGGATAACATACTGATCCTGGATCTTCCACCCGACAGGAAAGGCAGGCTCCGTGAGAAAGATATCCAATTGGTACTTGCTTTACGAAAACTGATTCTTGACGAAAATGTTAAATGAAAAAGTCCACATGCTGCAGCCGGCCGACTACATTTTCCTCCCAAAGAATGAGTTTCAAATTCGATATTCTGATATAACAAGACACTTAATGTCTGAAAACTTAAATTGAAAAAGAATCGGTGGTTTGATAGTTACGAAAATGTCTTTTTTTGCTTCTAATTTTCCAAAGATCAACCATTCCAAATCTCCGTCTTGCCGGTAAGGATGTTTCAGGCGGCAAACCATTGGGTTCTTCGATAACGGAGACAGCGGCTTTTTCAGCCATTTCTTCAATAATAATAGCATCTATGCTTACAATATCTGTATTCATAATTTTAATTTGAATTAAAAAATAAAATGGAGCAATCTTAAAATGTTCAGGTAAATAGCCGCTGCGAATGACAGGCGGTTTCAGAATTTCAACGCTGTAACAGATTAGGGTGCAAGATAATCTTTATTTACCTCCTAACCGGTTTTATTATTTTGCAAACGTTAAAATCCATCAACACTGATGGATCGGGATAAACTTTCTGTTTGTTGAATGAGTTGTTTGTAAGTTGTAACGCGCCACCCCCACAACTTCATTGGCATATCCGGATAAGTACGTACAGTTTGCGCTTCATTTCCTTCATTGAGATTTCCGCGCCTAATCATTAAACTTTTATCTCAATCAAATAAGAGCTGACCGAATAACTCGTAGTCATGGAAATTTTTTATCGTTTTTTGCCATTGCCAGGATGATTCACCATTATCATAATCAATACGGTAAAAATTAGCACGCCAGCGGGTACCTTTTCCAGGTGGCACATTATTCAAAGGTGTAAGTAAGGAGTAGGGTATAAAAAATTCGGCGGTCCATGAAGTAACGGCATCACCATCTTTATTTATATGGGTTGCATGTTTTGTTCTTCGGTTTCCTTCGTAATGCCAGGGTCTCCATCCAAGAAATTTCCCTTTCATGTTTGGCACCAGGATGGGCAATTCATAATTCAAAGGGGAGAGCTCATATTCAAAATAAATAGGGACAGATTCATCCGTCCAGAAAAAAGCCTCTACAACATCTTCATTCCAAAGATCAAGAAAGTCGTCTTTCATAGTGGCGGTTATTTTTTTGTCTTCACAGCGGTAAAGGCAATAAATACCGGAATCAGAATAGAGCATCTTCACCTGCGTTCGATAAGAAACACCAGCATCAGTGCTCTTTGATAATTCCAACCATTGCGCACTGTTCCAGTTTGTTGCATTCCCATCACCATTAATGTCAAAATCCATAGTGTGTTTTACTTTCAATTCATCATTTTTGATTTTGAATGAAGAAGTGTTTTGGCCAGTTGTGAAAACGGGTAGCAGGTTCAATAAAAAGCCTATCGCATATGGGAGGTTTGTCATTGAATTTTTTTATTAAAATTAAGAATTGGTTTCAAAAGATGACCTGTTATTGATGTTCGGGCCGTCATTGAAGTTTTGGGTCCTTAAAAAACATCAAATGACGCAGCCAAAACAAAAATTTATCCCAGATTCAGTTATATTATTTAGGTTCCAATGAAACTCATAAACCGGTAAGGTAAAAATCAATATATTTATTTGTCATATCGCAAAGAAGCCTGTTGCTTTCATTGACCTTCACCAACACAATTGACAATAACTTCAAAAAAAATTAACTCTCATGAGAAAAATATTCTCATTGTTATTTTGCGTAATAACAATAACATCCTTTTCGCAAAACCAAAAATCTACTGTTAATAAGAACTTTGCCGGTCTTGACACTGCATTTGCGAGAGTCCTGAAAGACTGGCACACGGCAGGTTTTGCTGTTGCTGTTGTAGTGAAAAATAAAGTTGTGTATGCAAAAGGTTTTGGCTACCGGGATTATGAAACCAAAATTCCTGTAACTACCAACACATTGTTTGCGATTGGCTCCTGCACCAAGGCCTTTACGGCTTCGCTCATCGGCATGCTGAATAAGGATGGAAAAGTGGATATTGATAAGCCCGTTCGCAATTACATCCCCGAACTCAAATTTTACAACGATGATATGAACGATCATATAACGCTTCGCGATATGATGTGCCACCGTACGGGCCTCCCGAGACATGATATATCCTGGTATCTCTTTACCACTCATTCAAGAGATACCCTGATGCAACGGATTAAATACATGGAACCATCAGCAGGGATCAGGGAAAAATGGCAATACAATAATTTTATGTTTATGATGCAGGGAGCATTGGTAGAAAAACTTACCGGTAAAAGCTGGGAAGACAATATCCGTGAAAAAATATTTCTTCCGTTAGGTATGAGCAACTCAGATGCTTCTCTTGCAGAATGGACCAAAAGCAGTGATGAAGCATTTGGCTATGATGTTAAGAATGACAGCATCATTAAAAAACAGGATCACTATGATATTGCTGCCATGTCACCGGCCGGCAGTATTAACAGCAGCGTAAATGATATGGCGAAATGGGTTACACTCTGGATCAATGGAGGTAAGCTCAATGGAAAGGAATTATTACCGGCCACGTATGCAAGTGATGCCATTACTGTACAGATGGCAACCGGCGGCGGTCTGCCCGATAAAGCGATACCTGATGTTTATTTTTCAGGTTATGGTTTTGGCTGGTTCCTTTATTCCTATCGCGGTCATTACAGTGCAGAGCACGGCGGTAATATCGATGGTTTCAGCGCCAGCACCTGCTTTTATCCTACTGATAGTATCGGCATCGTTGTATTAACCAATCAAAATGGTTCTCCAGTACCTACTGTTGTAAGAAACATTATTTCAGATAAAGTGCTTGGATTAAAATATTTTGATTGGGAAACTTTTTTTAAAAGCAGGAGTGATTCTGAAAAGGTGAAAGTAAAAGCAGCGGAAGTAAAGAAAGCGCCCAATGATACAATTATTTCGAAGGTATCTCACGACACTAAGGACTATGAAGGTGTTTATACAAATCCCGGCTATGGCAGTTTTGATCTGAGTATAAAAAATGATTCTTTTTTTGTTGCGACAACGAAGATGACCTTATGGTTGCAACATAAAAATTATGACATCTTCACTGCCTGGCCACAGGATGTAAAAGATGGTATTGATACTACGGGCTTCAGTTTACCGGTTCAATTTAATACAGGCCTTTCCGGTTATATCGAAAGCGCCGCCATTAACATGGAACAGAGTGTAAAACCAATCCTGTTTACCAGGACGTCAAAAGAAGTTTCAAAAGACGTTCTCGAATCTTATGTTGGCGATTATGAAATAAGCAGCACAACCATCAAAATATATATTAAAAATGAGAAAGACCTTTACGCGTTGGTACCAGGGCAACCTGAATACAATCTCGTACCGATTGATAAAGATAAATTCTCGCTTAAAAATTTGAATGGATACACCGTTCAGTTTATGCGGAATGATAAAAATGAAATAACTGAAATACAGTTAATACAACCTAACGGTACTTTTAAGGCAACGAGGAAGAAGTAGGATTACCAGTGTTGCTGTTTGTCAATTCAGTTTGATTTTCATTTACTGCCGGCCATTTACGAAATGCCCAAACATTTGTTATGAATCCGATTTACTTCATATTTCAATTATAAAATCCCGACCTTTATTTTTTTCAAATAAAAACAGAACAGGGCTGTTCTTTTAAGCCATTGGGTTAAATATGAATAACATCAAAATAAAGATCCTATACCTTTTCTTCTTCTTCACTTCGACTGTTGTCACAGCTCACAGTCAATATAACTGGAAGCTAAGCAAAGAAAAGGATGGCATCAAAGTATATGAATCGGAAACAAAAAATTCAGATTTTAAAAGTATTAAAGTAGAATGTGTGCTGGAGGGAACCTATGATAAACTGATGGCGATACTCAATGATGTTTCCCGCCACAAAGAATGGGTGTATAATTCCAAAACATCAAACATCCTTAAAAGAAATTCACCTTTCGATTTTTATTACTATACAGAGACCAGCATTCCCTGGCCCATGTCGAACCGCGATGCGGTGATCCATTTGACAATGACCCTCGATAGCCTGAATCGTTTTTTAAAGATCACGGCAGTAGGTGTTCCAAATTTTATTCCCGAAAAAAGCGGAAAAGTAAGAGTGCCGCGATCATCCATCAACTGGTATGTCACTATGCCTTCAGCAGCGCTCATCAGCATTGTATATACTTTTGAAGCCGATCCCGGCGGCAGCCTGCCTGCATGGCTGGTAAATATGTTCGCTGATAAAGGACCTTATGAGAGTTTTAAAAAACTTTCAGAGATCTTAAAAAAATAGCCGGGGTTCTTATTTCTTTTCGTTGTAGCTGATCATCCCATTGATTATTTCAATACCTGTAACAAACAGCATTGATCTTCATCCCGGCGCCAACTGAGGCAAATAATATTATATCCCCGGGGGCAAGCTGGTGATCGGCTACCTGTTGCCGGCGAACAAGATCGTACAAGGTGGGCACTGTGGCTACAGAACTATTCCCCAGCCAGTGAATGCTCATAGGCATAATATTTTCCGGCGGTGTATCAATACCATACAACCGGTACAGCCTTTTTATAATGCCTTCATCCATTTTTTCATTGGCCTGGTGAATAAATATTTTTTTCAATTGATGAATGGGAATTCCGCTCTTATCCAGGCAGTCTTTCATAGCAGCGGGTACATATTTCATCGCATATTCATATACTTTGCGTCCCTTCATTTTTATATAGCGGATATGCGGATCACTGCCGGGATAGTAAGACATCCCCATGTATATGTAGTTTACTTCTTCCATTGAGTGATTCAGAACCGAAGCGCCAAGAATGCCAGGACCATCTTCCGGAGTTTGACGATATTCCAATATTGCGGCGCCCGCGCCATCACTAAAGATCATGCTGTCACGGTCGTACATATCGATCACTCTTGATAAAGTTTCCGTTCCGATAACCAACGCCTTTTTTGCAACCCCGGCTTTAAAAAAAGCATCAGCCTGTATCAATCCCTGTATCCACCCGGGACAGCCGAATAAAATATCATACGCTACACAACAAGGATTCCGAATGCCGAGCTTATGCTTGATCAAACTGGACAGTGCAGGTACTGCATCTGTTTGAATCGTATGCTTGATAACATTCCCAAAATTATGCGCCACGATCAACTGGTCGATTTCCTCCTGGTTGATGCCGCTGTTTTTAATGGCTTCTTCTCCTGCAATAGCACCAATATCTGATGTGTTCAATTCATTGGTGGTATAACGCCGCTCTTCAATTCCTGTAATTTCTTTAAACTTTTTTACAATTTCCCCGGAAGATGCATTGATCGGCTCCCTGTCCTCAGTATAAAAAATTTGTTGTGAAAATTTTTCGTTTGATTGCACAACGGGAGGAATGTAACACCCTGTGCCGGTAATAACTGAACGAAACATATAAATTGCACGGTTTATTTATTTGGCGGAAAGAGCTATCTCTGCAAATGTAGCAGTCAGAATCTATTTTAGAAAAGATATTGGAGTTATTAAGAACGGTAAGTTTTTATATTCAGCATTCATAAAGGGATGTCAGAAACTGGTCTAACAGACTATTGAAGACTTCCGGTGTTTCCAGCATCGGCACATGGCCGCATTTATCGATCCAGAATAATTTTGAATGGGGTATCAGCCTGTTAAATTCCATGGCCACTGGTGGTGGTGTGACGACATCATTTCTTCCCCAGATAAGGCAGCAATCCGCAGTAATATTGGGCAGTTCAGCACGCAGGTTATTATGAATCGTTGATTTGGCAAGTGATAATATCTGGATGGCTTTGCGGCTGTTCACCGTAGCAAATATTTCATCCACCAGTTCCCTCGTGGCAGTGTGCGGGTCATAAAAAGTAATCTCTGTTTTTGTTTTGATATAGTTGTAATCTTTTCTTTTAGGAAAACTCTCACCCATACCATTCTCGTACAAACCCGAACTGCCGCTAAGGATCAATGATTGTATTTTTTCGGGGTATTGCAATGCATATAATAAAGCAATATGCCCGCCCATTGAATTACCCAGCAGGTGAAATTTTTCCAGCTCAAGTTCCCTGGTAAGATCATGAAGAAAATCGGTAAGAGTGAATATGCTGATTGACAGCCCCAATTCATAAAAAGGGAAAACAGGAATGATCACTCTATACTTTTGTTTCAGGTGTTTGATGAGCGTCTCAAAATTTTTAACCGACCCGAATAATCCGTATAAAAGAATGATGGTATCTCCTTCTCCCTCGTCTACATAATGTTTTTTAGTTGTATGAACTAATCTCTCATACATATAATGCTTTTTTTAAAAACACGGGATACATGAAAGGTAATAACTCTATTCTGAAAAAAAGATGAGCTGGGGTTATATTTCCATAGTTGCCCCTGTTTTACTTTAGAAATCCGGGAGATCCGGAAATTATTCCTGGTTTTGAATTCTCTTATGCACGCTGCCGGAACGTTCTGCCATACCGTTTGCCTGCGCCCGCATTTCTGCGTTTATTAAATGATGAAGATTGCTGCCCCGCGCTTAATGTTTGCGGATGCATCAGCGCTACATCATAAAGATGGCCTTTTACAATCGGAATCTTTTTGCCGATCAGTTTCTGAATATCACTTAAAGAAATCTTTTCTTCATAATCACAAAATGAAATAGCAATTCCGCTGGCTCCTGCACGGCCCGTGCGGCCAATGCGATGCACATAGTTTTCCGGAACATCAGGCAGGTCAAAATTGATCACATGGGTCAGGTCATCAATATCAATTCCTCTTGCTGCAATATCTGTCGCTACCAGTACCCTTGTATGCCTTCTCTTAAAATTACTCAATACTTGTTGCCGTTCGTTCTGTGATTTGTTGCCATGAATGGCTTCCGCATAAATGCCGGCTCTGCCCAGGTCTCTCGCCACCCGGTCTGCTCCATGTTTTGTTTTCGTAAATACCAATGCTGTTTGTATCGAGGCATTGGAGAGTAAATGTGCCAGCAGCAAACGCTTATTTTGCTTTTCGACAAAGTAAATTGATTGCTCAGTAGCATCAACAGTAGATGCTACCGGTGTGACCTCGATTTTCACAGGGTTTTGAAGCAACATATTAGCCAGTTGTTTTATTTCCGGCGGCATGGTGGCAGAAAAGAATAGTGTTTGCTTCTTAACCGGCAACTTGCTGATAATTCTTTTTACATCATGGACAAAACCCATATCAAGCATCCGGTCGGCTTCATCCAAAACAAAATATTTTATTTCATTCAATGAAAGATGACGCTGCTGAATAAGATCAAGTAAGCGGCCCGGTGTAGCTACTAAAATATCAACAGGGCGACGCAGCGCATTGACCTGGTTATATTTTGAAACGCCGCCAAAAACCACAAGATGGCTTAAGCCGAGATATTTGCCGTACGCCCTGAAACTTTCTTCGATCTGGATCGCCAGCTCACGGGTGGGAGTCAATATTAAAGTTTGAATATTTCTCCAGTGCGGGTTTTTGTCTGTTTGTTGCTGATGATTATTTTGTTTTTGCTGATACATCAGCTGCAATATGGGAATTGCAAAAGCGGCTGTTTTACCGGTGCCGGTCTGGGCACAGGCTAACAGATCATGATGTTTTAAGATAACGGGAATGGCTTGCTCCTGTACGGGAGTAGGTTTTGAATAACCTTCATGTTGTAATGCTTTTAGTACAGGCTCTATGAGCTGTAAATTGTTAAATGACACTTTGAAAAAATTTAATTAAAAAATATGGTAAGGCTATCATCAATTAAGGAGTGATACTTTACCTGCCTTACATTAAGCTGTCACGGAATTGAGTGGGTACAAAAAACAGGGAGAGCAATAACGTATAAGAACACGAAGATACACTAATATCCGGAGAATGCAACTTGCTATGGTTTGCTACTGCAAAATGATACCGGTCTAAAATTTCATCAATATTCCAAGACCGACCAGGGATTTGACCTGTAAAGCAGCCGATCGGCCATTTTTTCCAAACAGTCTTATATCATCATCATAAATAAGATCCAGGTTCCAGGTGGCAGTGAGCCATTTTGAAAGTTTGGCAGCAAATACATTTGACATGATCATATCAATGTTTGCAGGTTTATGCTGGTAGTTGGAAAAAAGATCCAGTCTCCCATCGTATGACACGATCTTGTTCAGATCTTTTTTGTAACTGGCTGAAAGAAAAGCACCGAATTCAAACTTGTGATGTTGGCCAGAATCAACGCCATACAATCCTCTTAATGATAGGCTGTCATCCTTAACGACGGTTAGTCTCTCGGTAATGGGAGAAATGAAAACTGAAAAATGGTCATTGGGTTTAAAATCAAAACCAGCACTTAACACAAAATAAGCAGGAGATAAAAATGCCGAGGAAAATCTTTTTATATTATCGTTGTAAGTATATCCCTTGAACATTTGTGAACGAAAATTGAATAGTCCGCTTACATTCCATTTGGGACCAATAGCATAGTCATATTTCGATAAAAGATCGAGCTTATCATCGTTCTTTCGTCCACCCAGACTGGTTGTTCTTAAATAACCTGCCTCAAAATCAAATGTATTATCCCAACTGGATTTACCCTTTTTATAAAATGCAAAAAGATCCGTGATCGCATTCAATGATAAAGAGAATTGATCTCCGCCTGCAGCCCAGTTACTCAACGAAGTTTGAGAAAGATTCAGACCGATCAATCCCCCCGTTTTCCAGATCTTCGGTATGGTGTCAGCGGGATCTTTTTCAATTTTCTTTTGGGATTCTTCTTTTAAATTATTTACGGTTTTATCCTGGGCTTGTGTGTACAGTGCTATGAGCAACAAAATGATGGTCGAAATCTTTTTCATGAATCAAAATTTAGTCAATAGAATTTTATCACCCAAAGTTATTGCAAGCAGTTTAAATAGATCTTTTATTCCGGTTTGGAAGCGATCATTTTTATTCACTTTTTCGCTAAAAAATCGAATGAAAATTTACAAATGTTTTCAGCTTTCAGAAAGAAGGTTTCCTTTTTTCATGCCTGTCATATGCACAAATGCCTCTGCAGCTTTTACACCCAATTCTCTTCCGCGAAAATCCTCCATGGAGGTATGGCCACAACTATAAATGCTGTCTGGATCCTGGCTGGTATGACAAAACACTGCTTTGCGTTTTTGTTCCTGCACCTCAGTAATATCAACATAATCTGTAGCCCGAAAGGTCATCGTTTGTCCACCCGCACATACTTCGAAAAAATAAAGCTCGAATTTTTCTGCCGAACGCATCCATGTTTGAATGGTTAACAGGCTGGCAGATTGATGATCCTTGTGCGAATCAATGGGCCAGTGTGTAAAAACAATATCGGGCTTTTCATTTGCAATCAACTGCTGCATTTTTTTAACCCATTCATTGTTCACAATGGAATCACCATCGATCTGGCCTGCAAAAACAGGCTTCACATTTAGAATTTTGCAGGCCGCAATAGCCTCATTACTTCTTATAGCTGCAGCCTCATCGTGCGACTTTCCCTCAATGCCTGCTTCACCTCTTGTAAGATAAATGATAGCAACATCGTGACCAGCAGAGGAAAACTTTGCAAGCGCGCCTCCGCAACCACTTTCCGGATCATCCGGATGACCTCCCACACAAACTATTCTCATTTTTGTAAATGGTTTGTCAGAAGAGGCCCTTAAGCCTGCAGGCATTGCCAGTAAACCCAATCCACTGATTGAGTTTTGCAAAAAACGACGACGGGAAGAATCTTTCATGCAAATACTATTTTAAGCTGGTTAAAAAATATGCCCGACCAATATCAGTTTTATAATTGTAGTTTCAATTTCATTTTGTTGAATAAAATGACTATCCCCATTACAGCTATGGCAAAAAAAGCTGACCACAAACCTCCGGGCCAGCCATACCTTAAATAACGAGGGAACAGGCTGACTCCCGCCAGGGCAGTTATATAATAGATTATATCCGGTATGATATAAGTGAGCAATGGGTTTGATGCTGCAGGCTTGAAAAATGTTGTCCATTTTTGAATTTTCATTTTATCAATAAGCCAATACAAAAAAGCAAATAGTATTGTAGAAAAAGCTGCACTATACAAACACCAGGTGGGTGTGGCATATACTTTTGATATTTTAAACAAGGGCCTTAGCAGGTATCCTGCCGCAAATAACAACACTGCGAAAACCAACGATTGTAAAAAGCGTATCCGACCAAGCACTGCTTTGGCCTGATCAAAAAATAGCAATGTTACAACCACACCACATAATACTATTGATGTATGAGCAGTAGCTCTCTCCAGGTCACCGATCGAATGCATCCATTGCGGATGTTCACCGACAGGAATTTTATTGATCGCATACAAAGCAATGCATAAAGCTATTGACAAGAGCAGCAGGTATTTATTCCCTCTGAATAGCTGGTAAAATATGCAGGAAAAGAAATAAGCCCATCCTATCAAACCAAGAATGCCCCACCAGCGCGGTGTGATCGATTCGCCGTTCTTTCCTTTATAAATTATAGCAAGTATAATTAGTATCACAAACCCGGTTGCCCGTAAAATGGTTACAAGAATTTTATTTGAAGTGCGATATACTTTCCATATTAATAGCACTGCAGCAAAAAATAAAATTGCCCATAAGTTGACAGACATACCCATTGCCCGTTCATTATACCCTCCTTCTGTATTGACCATAAAAAAACCCAGGACCAATAAACCCAGAGTGCGAAAAAGAATATGCTGTTGTAGTTGTATAAAGCTGCTGCCCCTGGCAAGACGACTGTTGATCGCAAAAGGAATGGACATACCTACAACAAATAAAAAAGCTGGGAAGACCACATCAACAAAACTCATGGCATCCACATCTTTGGGCATATGTTTCATCCATAGCGGAATATCCCTGATGCCCGCCAGTTCATTTACAAATATCATCACGAGAATCGTAATGCCCCGAAGGGCATCGATAGACAGAATTCTCTCATTGCTTAGCTGGTTATATCGCATTTGTTTAACAGGGAAACTGATGTAAAATAATTTATTAAATGTAAATTGGTATAAACCAAATTATGAGCCCTTATCAAAGTTAAATAAATGAAGAAAGCCATTTGCATGATAATCGCTTTATATTGCTGCACAGCGTTTACGACACCACATCCGGGTAAACCCAGGCCTGTGATTATTGCCTATGTAGGCGGCTACCGCGGGTTGATCGCAGCAGATTCCATTGATGTCTGGCGGCTTTCACACATCAATTATGCTTTTGTTGATATCAAAGACAACCGGGCATGGTTACACAATGAAAAAACAGATACAATTAACCTTAGAAAGTTGGGTGATTTAAAAAAAATAAACCCTGGCCTAAAAATACTGATCTCCATCGGGGGATGGAAATGGAGTAAGAACTTTTCGGATGCGGTGCTTACAGATACGGCAACACATAATTTCGCCGCGAGCGCAGTAACAATTGTTTCAAAATATAATCTTGATGGAATTGACATTGATTGGGAATATCCCGGCATGAAAGGAGACAGCAATGTTTATCGCCCCGAGGATAAACAACATTATACTCTTCTTTTTAAAGAGTTAAGGCAAGGCCTGGATAGCTTACATTCGATAACACATATGAAATATTTTGTGACCACGGCTGTTGGCGCCTCACAGAAATATATTGATCATACCGAAATGGACAAAGTTCAGCTATATACAGATTATATAAATGTAATGAGTTATGATTATGCTGATGGTACGGATAGTATATCGGGGCATCATACTAATTTGTATGTTTCCTCTGCAGATACCAATCAATATTCCGCCCACAGATCGGTCCAGGCATTTATAGCGGCGGGTGTTCCTCCTTCAAAAATTGTAATGGGAATTGCGTTTTATGGAAAGGGCTGGCAAATGCAATCGGCCGATAACAATGGCTTATACAGAAAGACACTTAAACCCGCACGGGGCGGAGGGTATACGTATTTAAAAGACAGCCTGGTAAATAAAAATGGTTATAGAGAATACTGGGATTCAGTGGCTATGGCACCGTATCTTTTTAATGCAGAGAATAACATATTTATTTCTTATGATAACGAAAGATCAGTAAGGAATAAATGCGATTATGTAAAAAAATATCATCTTGCCGGGGCTATGTTCTGGGAATACAGCAGCGATGAAAAAGAATATCTTTTGAAAATTATTGCAGGCAGTTTTAAGTACGCCGGGAAAAATAACTGAACATCACTCCGGATATTACTATCATTAAGTTGATCTTCAGAACTATTTATCTTGCACTAAAGTTTCAGTATGAAATATTTTTTCATTGCCTCGCTTGGAATTTGCATAACCATCAATTCAATTGCCCAGTCTTTTCTTCATACCAAAGGAAAGGAGATCGTTACATCCGGCGGAAAGCCTTTTGTGATCAGAGGCATTAATCTTGGTAACTGGCTGGTCCCTGAAGGTTATATGTTTCATTTTAAAAAAGCCACTTCCCCGCGTTTGATCAATGAAACAATCACCGAACTGATCGGTCCGTATGAAACTGAAAAATTCTGGCAGCAATACCTGAAGAGTTATATCACACAGGCCGATATTCACTATTTGAAAACGACAGGCGTCAATTCGATCCGTTTGCCATTTAACTACCGCTTATTTACCAACGAGAATTATCTTGGCGGCAGCGGAATGGCAAGAGCGTTTGTGATCATAGATTCATTGGTAAAATGGTGCAGGAAGGAAAACATTTATGTATTGCTGGATATGCACTGCGCCCCCGGGGGCCAGACCGGTGATAATATCGACGACAGTTATGGTTATCCATTTGTATTTGAAAGTAAAGAAGCACAGGATATGGCTGTAACTATCTGGGAAAAAATAGCTGCCCATTACGCTAATGAGCCAGCGATCCTGGGTTATGATCTTTTGAACGAACCAATTCCTCCCTTTTTTGATACAAGTTTTTTTAATCCCAAATTGGAGCCGTTATATAAAAAAATAACAATGGCCATTCGCACCACAGACAGGAAACATATCATTTTTCTTGGCGGAGCACAATGGGATTCTAATTTCGATGTTTTCGGAAAACCATTTGATGACAACCTGGTTTATACGTTTCATAAATACTGGACAGCCCCGACACTCAAAGTTGTGCAGACGTATATTGATTTCAGCAACCGATACAATGTTCCGATTTATTGTGGTGAAACAGGAGAAAACACAGACGTTTGGATAAATAGTTTTCGCCAGATGCTTGACAGCAATAATATCGGCTGGCATTTCTGGCCTTATAAAAAAATGAGCAATACCCGGTGCATGATCAGTTTTAAGGAGCCGGAAAATTATAATTTGATAACTGCTTACGCAGATACTACCCGCACCAGCTTTAAAGATGTTCAGCAAAACAGACCTGCCAATATGAAAGCAGTACAAAAAGCCTTATCGGATTTTTTGAACAACTGCCGGTTTGAGAATTGTTATAAGAACGATGGTTATATAAAATCCCTGGGATTGAAATCAAATTAATTATTTATTCCGAATTAATTTTTACCAGCTTTCTCTGGAGAATTTTTCCGTTAAACTGTACCCTTAAAATATAAACACCAACCGGCAATACTTCTGTATTACCAATAGCTAAACTATTTATACCTGTGTTTAAACTAAATTCTGCCTGCTTCACAATACCTCCCTGTAAACTGATCAAATTTACCTGTGCTCTTCCATTGGATGCAGCAAGAATTTCAAACTGAAGTTTTTGATCAAAAGGATTGATAACATTTGTAAAACTGATCTCATCATTCGTTCCATTTAACTGAATAATGCGGCTGTATTTATTTCTGGTGTTCGCATCCGTTATTCGTAACCGGTAATAAACAGCATTGCGAACCGTATCAGGATCATTGAAAGAATATGAATTTATGTTATTGCCATTGTTATAACTATTTACTGCACCGACCGGTTTAAAAGATCGTGCATCAGAACTTTTTTCAACAACATATTGCACCGGTTCGTCTTCTGTGGATGTTGTCCAGCTTAATTGAGACATATTGCCGATTTCTTTACCTGTAAATGACAGGATATCGATGTCTAAAGGCGGACCGCAATTAAGTACCGATAAAGTAATAACAGTCGATTGAGAAAAAGCACAATTAGCGTCGCTTAAATTGGCCGATGTGGTTGCGATCACCATCCTGTATTTCGATCCGCTATCAGACATGTTACCGACGAACGTTGGATGGGCCACTGTATATTCCCAATCACTTCCTGACCATGTTGGTGTTGCCGGTCCGCCGGAAGGCCCGTCGTCTGTCCAGCTAACCCCGTTATTGGTACTTCTCTGCCATTTATAATAAGTATAGTTATTGAAAAATGATTTTACTACAGAACTCATGTCAACTATATTTCCTGAACAAATCATGGGATTAGCTGAAGGAAGCAAAGTGAGATTAGGAGTACAGGTTGCCACAGAAATATCATCAAGCGCCCAGTCATTGCCCCCACCACCAGGCGCATTGTTAAAAAATTTTACCGTAAAACTTGTTTGCACGGGTCCTGTTAATACGGTAAATCCTTTTTTTATCCAGGTTCCACTGTAACCAATATTTCCCGTTGTGTAATAGCTAATATTATTAACATTAAAGGTTAAGTTGGGAGAAACACCCGAAGAATCACCTGGGGCAGTAGGAATATAGCCTGCATTGCTTGCACCTTTTCCGTTTGAATCGCATCCGCATTTTGAACAAATATTTCTCAGCCAGCAGGAAATTTCATAATAAGTATTTGGACAAAGATTAGAAATGGTT
>JBIOGV010000049.1:0-17726 GCA_044448365.1 Chitinophagales bacterium | reverse complement strand
TAAGGAAAGCCCCGGGGAACCGGGGCTTAGCCATCATAACCAACTAACAATACAACACTTCTTACACCAGACATTTCAGCACTTGCCATCTTAGTTGTTTGAAGAACCATTATCTATCCAGCAAATAATTGAAGTTTTCTCTGAAGTTGTCAGGCTCCCGGTCTTCGGCATTAGACCTGAGAGAACTGCTGCACGTATTTGTGCACCCGCCCTTTCTATCTCAGTATAAGTAGTCAATTCACCCGGCCCGTTGATACTACCCGCTGCATGACAGTTCGAACCGGTAGCACAGGTTGATTGAATAATTGGATTTACATCTACAGAAAAAGATTTTGCCGGTCCACTGCAATCAATAGTGGTAGTCCCCGTGGAAGTATGCGATGTCATGTTAGAAACCGATTTACTGCAGGCAAATAACAGAACAAGAACTGTTGCTATAATCAGCATTTTTTTCATAAAACTGGTTTAAATGATAAAAGACTTTTTCAATGATTCGAATCTGATTTTATTTTTCATAGTTTATTTTCGTCTTAACAGGAACCGGGAAAAGATATTCTTTACCTGTATGCCGGCATTTTAAAAAACAGGGCATTTCATCGTGTCATTTGTTACAAACCTGTAAATGATACCAATGGTGTTGGTTTGATAACTATCTTTTCTTGCAGCATTAGCTGCTTTGCTGAAACCATCTAAATAATCGGTAAATGTGAACCTGTAGGATGTCTCCGCACGAATCATAAATTTTTGTGAAAGCGGATATTTTATGCCGATACCAATCGGAATAACCGGGATGATTTTGGGTAATGAATGTTGCGCATCAGTCGCCAAACCCTGGATGGTGCTCGTTTCGGCGGCAAAATATTCTCCATTGAAATGACTATAGTCACGCTTTATCTTTAAAACACTGAACCCAAGGCCGGTAAAAATATAAGGAGATATTCCGAAAGAATGAATCGATCCATTACTCCTCAAGAGATCAGCAACGATCAACTCCGACAATTCAAAAACCGGTGTTTTGAAATTGAAATTTCTCTGCTGCCGATAAGCGGGGCTCGCATATTTTGCATCATCTCCTTTTAAACCTCCGAAAGCAAGATTGGTACGAAGAGAAAGCAAAGGGCTGATCATTCTATTTACATCCATGTTGAATGCCGGTTTCAGCGTCCTGTATGAGCCTAACCTCGATGGAGTAAGATCTCCCTGGTAAATAAATACACCAGCGCCGACTCCTAACTCATACTTCGACACAACGAATTGTTGTGCATGTAATGTTAAACATTCATTAAAGATCAATGTGAGAACAATGATTATACGTATTGTAGCGGTCATTGGTTTAGTTTTATTAAGCAAAAAAATCCTGTAACAAAAAATATTTGTCAATTCAATCGCCGGAATTATAACCAAACGAAAAGGAAAATCAGAGTAGAGTTAAGTGATAGGTAGATTATGTATGTCTGGGACAAAAAAAATCTCAAAGGTTTATTTTGCTTTAAAAAAATTATCGGTGAATTGACATTCTGTACCGATAAAATAACCAACAACTAATTGTGCTCAGCCAGGATCAATAAAACAATATTATAGAAAAATTGCGGGCGTAATTGCTCTGTATTTATATTTGAAAGACAAGTATCAATATTTACGCCGGCCAGGCGAACAAAAAGCCGTGAGGGGATTTCTATGGAAAAACTGAAAAAGGAAAACCGATCATGAAATCTTTCTCTGTAAAAATCTTCAAGATCGGCGTCAATCCTTATGTTCTTCTTCCAAAAGATATTTTAAAATATCTGTTCATTGAAGCCGGAAAAAATAAAGGCCCTATTCCTGTTTCGATCATTATTTATAAACAAAAATTTGCTCAAACGCTGGTGAAATACAGCGGCAAATGGCGTTTATATTTGAATACTCCAATGCGTAAGGCAGCTAAAAAGGATGCAGATGATACAATAAAAATAAAAATCGGGTATGATTCCAAAGAAAGGAAGGTGCCCATGCATCCGCAATTTGAAACCGCATTAAAAAATAATAAAAAAGCCTGGGAAGCTTTTGAAAAATTAACTCCTTCAAGGCAAAAAGAAATTTCAAGATATCTTAACCATCTGAAAACGCAGGAATCGCTGACAAAAAATATAAACCGTGCCATCAGTTTTTTGCAGGGCAAAGACCGCTTTGTCGGAAGGAATAATCCTTAACAATATGACAATGGAAATGTGAGAATAGAAAAAATTCATTTACTTGTTTTTTTGTAATGACCTTTCCACTAAATAGTTCATCAGGGCTGTCGCCGCTGTTAAAGATGGCTTTGCGAGAGGGTCATTAAATAATACATTTATTGGCGCCTCGCCGAAATATAGTCCATCCGAAACCAGGAAGCTGATTCGAACATTTCCTTTTCCAGGCCACGGCCTTCGCGGTTGATCCCAGGGTCCGATCTGTGCCACCACATCACGACTCTTTACAAACAGATCCTTTGTCAATGCATTTGAGGTTTCATCCGTCGTTTCCCAAATGATTATTTTTCCCGTTTGATTAATATACCTTGCCGTTCCATTATTGAATGAGGCCAAAACATCAAGGCCATTGTCAAGACCCACTTCCACAATTACAGCAAGAATTTCTTTTTTATCGGGCTTATAACCGATTGCAAGTTGTTTGTTATAGGCAAGGATCTTTACCCGCGACTCAGAAGAAGGGTCATCGATGATCTTTTGCAGGTCGGACACTGTACTTTTTTCAGAAAACAGGATATCGAAAGGATACGTATAAGGCTTTTGTGTATTCGTTTTATACAGATCAATGTTGTCACAGAAAAGCAAATGGTAGATCAGGTTTGTTGAGCTTTCCTTATAAGGTCCAGTTATTTTTTTAGAAAAATTGAACAGTGACATTCTTAAATATAATATGAATAGTGAATCCGATACATTGTCTGAAAGGAATTTATCAAAATGATGGTGACGGTCTGTCTGGATTTTATCTTAAATTATCTATCTTCTTCTTTTTACCTATTTTTTATACTTTGATATATTGAAGACAAACCACGCCCGAAGAAAAAGTAGTACCCGAAACAAGTTTTAACCGCATGCGGGTTTTCACATCCTGTAAATAAGTAATTCCTTCCCCGAGGATGATTGGGTTAATAAATAACCAAAATTCATCAACAAGGTTTTGTTGTATTAAATAATGTACCGTTCCCGGACTGCCAAACATGATAATGTTCCGGCCTGCTGCCTGCTTGAGTTTACTAATCTCCCCGGGAACATTTTCACTGATAAACCTTGTGTTTCTTGCACCGGCATTTTTCATCGTGCGTGATAAAACAATTTTTTCAACATTATTATACCATGTTGAATGCTGAATATCATGCTTGGTGGCACCGGGCTTATCTGCGGCTTTGGGCCAGTAAGCATCCATTAGTTCATAGGTTATTCTTCCGTACAAAGCCGTGTCTGCATGATCAGTTTGATCACCTGCATAATCAAAGATTTCGTTATCGATATGTACCCAATCAATTTCCCTGTTTGGACCCGCTGCAAAACCATCGACTGACAGGTGCATGAATGAAATTATTTTTCTCATAACATCTTTTTGATTCTGCAAACATAACGAGATATCTCAAAAACCGTGTAGTGTGAGAGCGACAATTACAGGGGTTCATTGCGACAATATAATTCTGACCGGTATCATATCACTCATTCAATTTCGGTAAATTGCCAAATCATTTAATAATTAACAAAACCATGAAGAGAAGAGACTTTTTAACTACCGGGACGCTTGCTGCAGCCGGAGTCAGTTCTTTATTATCTTCCTGCAAACCCGGTTCTTCAAAAAAAACCGAACCAGTCATTACAACCACAACAGATGCTGTACCTGATTTTGAATTGAATGAAGAAAGCATAAGCAGCCTGCAGGAAAAAATGAGTTCCGGTAAATATACCTCTGAGCAAATCACCAAACTATATTTAGATCGCGTAGATGCCATTGACAAAAAAGGACCTTTGCTGAATGCAGTGATCGAACTAAATCCCGATGCATTATCGATCGCAAAAACAATGGATGATGAAAGAAAAGCCGGCAAAACAAGAGGGCCTTTGCATGGGATCCCGGTTCTGATAAAGGATAATATCAATACGGCAGATAAAATGCAAACCACTGCTGGTGCATTGGCAATGCAGGGACATATTGCCGGAACGGATGCATTCGTTGCAAAGAAATTAAGGGAAGGCGGAGCTGTCATTTTGGGTAAAACAAATTTGAGTGAATGGGCAAACTTTCGTTCTTCACATTCTTGCTCAGGTTGGAGCAGCCGGGGAGGACAAACAAAAAATCCTTACATATTGGATCATAATCCCTGCGGTTCAAGCTCGGGGTCTGGCGCAGCAGTTGCTGCAAATCTTTGCACAGTAGCCGTTGGAACGGAGACAGATGGTTCAGTTACCTGCCCGGCGTCTGTAAATGGAATTGTTGGGATCAAACCAACAGTTGGCCTTGTTAGCCGATCCGGTATCATTCCAATTTCTGTTACGCAGGATACTGCGGGACCAATGGGAAGATCGGTAAAAGATGTAGCTATTCTTTTAGGAGTGATGGCTGGTATTGATCCCAATGATGCGGTTACTAAAGAAAGCGATGGCAAGGCTCAAACTGATTATACAAAATTTCTGGATTCAAATGGATTGAAAGGAAAAAGGATCGGTGTCGAAAAAAAACCGCAGGGAGATAATCAATACCTGCATGCACTGCAGCAAAAAGCGATAGATCTTTTAAAACAACAGGGTGCAACAATTGTGGAAATAGAATATTTGGATAAAATAAATAAATTGGGTGATGCAGAATTTTCGGTAATGCAATTTGAATTTAAAGACGGTGTGAACAAATACCTGTCAACTGCAAATGCAAACATGAAAACACTCGCAGACGTAATTGCATTTAATAAACAGAATGAAGACAAAGCAATGCCCTATTTCAAACAGGAAACTTTAGAAAGCTCCGATAAGAAAAAAGGTCTCGACAGCAAAGAATACAAAGAAGCTTTTCATAAAAGTCATATTGAATCAAGACAGATCATTGAGGGTGTTATCAAACAGAATAAGCTGGATGCTATCTGTGGCCTGACGATGGGACCGGCATGCAGCATTGATGTTATGTACGGCGATCGCTGGGGTGATGTATCATTAACTGCACCCGCTGCCGTTACAGGCTACCCGCATATTTCAGTTCCCTGCGGAATGGTGTATGAATTGCCCGTTGGTCTTTCTTTTTTTGGACCGGCTTATAGTGAAGCAGTGTTGATCAGCATCGCTTATGCGTATGAACAGGCTTCGAAGAGCAGGATGCCTCCAAAATTCAAAAAATCATTTCTTTCATAATGAATAAATATTTTGAATGAAAATAAAAGCGATCATTACCGGCGCTACAGGTATGGTTGGCGAAGGAGTGCTGCATGAATGCTTACAGCATGACGAGGTGGAAGAAGTGCTTGTTGTTGGAAGAAGGTCTTGCGGTGTCACCCATCCGAAATTGAAAGAACTGTTAAATCCTGATTTTTTTGATCTTTCAGCTATTGAGAACAGGTTGATCGGTTACAACGCCTGCTTCTTTTGCCTGGGAGTTTCATCGGTGGGAATGAAGGAAGCTGAATTTTATAAATTCACACACACACTGACCATAAACTTTGCAACAATTCTTTCCCGGCAAAATCCGGAAATGGTTTTTTGCTATATCTCAGGTGCAGGAACCGACAGTACTGAAAAAGGAAGAATGATGTGGGCAAGAGTGAAAGGCAAAACAGAAAATGACCTTGCTAAATTGACCTTCAAAAAAGTTTACAATTTCCGCCCGGGAATTATTAAACCTACAAAAGGTTTAAAAAATACGCTAAGCTTTTACAAATATCTCGGCTGGCTGATACCCGTTATAAAATTAATTTCACCCAACTCAGTTTCATCTTTAAAAGAACTGGGATCAGCTATGATCCATGCTGCCGGAAAAGGATATGAAAAACAGATTGTCGAGGTAAAAGATATTGTCATCCTTTCAAAAAAATAATTCTCTTAAAGAATTTGAACGATGACAATAAAATTTATTTTCTCCTTTATAACAATGATTACCATATTTAACCTGAGTTCCTTCTCTCAAACAACAACAACTCCGCTGGACCTGATAAAAAAATATGAGCGCTTGGTTCTTGAGATGAAAGCCGATTCACTTTCACAATTATTTACAACCGATGCAGAAGTGGGACATGAAGAACAACCTCCTGTTAAAGGAAGAGATTCGATCTGCAGGTTCTTGTCTTCATTTAAAAATGTACGGGTCATCAGAAATGTTGACAGCATCATACATGTTTCTGTAAAAAATGATTCGGCCATCGTCGAAGGGATTTATAAACAAACAGTGATCATTTCAAAAAAAGATACTGTGAATGTATCGGGTCACTTTACTTCGAATCTGATCCTTGATAAAAATAAGAACTGGCTCATAAGCCGGATGCATACAAGATCACTCTGACCCCCTGTTTATGCTGCCGCATCGCCAATAAAAGCAATAACCCAAAAAAAAATTGCGTAACCAAAAGGTTTCATATATATTCATGTAACCATTCAGTTACAGAAATAGGTTGAAATGAGAAGAGACGTATTCCAGGCAATCGCAGACCCCACCCGCAGGGAGATCATTAACATGATCGCACACCAGTCATTACATCTTAACTCCGTGGCGGAAAAATTTGATGTAAGCCGACCGGCGATATCCAAACACATAAAGATTCTTACGGAATGCGGACTCATCAGCATAAAACAGGAAGGCCGTCACCGGTATTGTGAGCCACAATTGAATAAATTGAATGAAGTATACGATTGGGTGGAACAATATCGAATGTTATGGACCCAAAAACTGGATGCGCTTGAATCGTATCTTGACGAATTGCAAGCGAATGAAAAAAAACGACCCCGAAGAAAAAAGAAATCACTCCTGAAAAAAAAGAATTCAGAAAAGAAAATAAATTGATCATTTATAAAACCAGGATCATGGCAGACGCAGTACTATCACCCGGCAAAGAACTAACAATTACCAAACTGGTGAATGCGCCAATAAAATTAGTATGGGAAGTATGGACCAACCCAGAACATATCAAACATTGGTGGGAGCCAAATGGTTTTACCAATACAATTTTCAAAATGGATGTAAAACCGGGCGGTGTTTGGGATTTTATTATGCATGGACCCGACGGCACCGATTATAAAAACAAAAGTGTTTACAAAGAAGTCGTGAAACATAAAAAAATTGTGTACGATCATATATCAGGTCCAAAATTTCAATTCACCGTTACATTCACCGAAAAGGAAAACAAAACACTCATTGCTATACAAATGCTGTTTGAAACGGCCGAAGAAAGGGAACAAGTAATAAAAGTATTTAAAGCAGATGTCGGGCTTCAACAAAACATATACAAGCTGGAAGGTTATCTCAGAAGAATTTCAGGCGAAAATGAAATGAAATTGACGCGTATAATAAATGCCCCGAGGGAAGTAGTTTTCAGAGCATGGGTTGATCGTGAACAATTGGAAAAATGGTGGGGACCAAAAGGTTTTACAAACCCGGTTTGTAATATTGATCCCAAGCCGGGAGGAAACATTTTGATTCATATGAAAGCTCCTGACGGGATAGTATATCCAATTGATGGTGAATTTCATGAAATAGTAGAGCCAGAAAAAGTAGTTTTTACAAGTGCGGCATTGGACAAAAACGGTACCCGGCTTTTTGAGGTTCTCAATACAGTAACGTTTACAGATGACGATGGCAAAACAAAACTTAGTTTACATGCGACTGTTTCAAATATCACTGATGAAGGAAAAAAATATCTTGATGGAATGAATGAAGGATGGAATCAAAGTATTGATCGTCTTGCTGAACTTGTATCTGTAAAAACCGTATTGAATGATCCGCCCATTGTATTGGAAAGAATATTCAACTCACCGGTCGAAAAAGTCTGGAAGGCCATCACCGATCCGGATCAAATGAGAGAATGGTATTTTCCTCAATTGAAACAATTCAAAACAGAAGAAGGTTTTGAAACGGAATTCAACGTTCACCAGGATGGGAAAGATTGGTTGCATATTTGGAAAATAACCGAAGTTGTTCTATCGAAAAAAATTTCTCTTGAATGGAAGTACGGTGGCTATCCCGGGATGTCTTTATTAAGTTTTGAACTGTTCCCACAAGGAAATAAAACGAGGTTCGTGTTAACCCATAAAGGATTGGAAACATTCGTCCCTGAGAAACATCCTGACTTAGCTAAAGAGAACTTTATAGAAGGCTGGACAAATTTTATGGATAAAGCATTGAAAGAATTTTTAGAGAAGGAATAATGAATACTTTTTGATACTAAAAGGCATTTAATTATGTCTCTTTCATTTAAAGCTTTTCAAGTATAATGTCATAACGTAAAGGAGTAGTTATCTTCAATAGATTTCCCTGGATCGAAATCCTCGAAGGAAAACAGGGTGTTACAGATTGTAAGGAACAAGCATTGAGGACGGCGAGAAAACTCTGGCCCCATTGATCTTCCCCGATCTTGGTCATCGAAAAATTTTTGAAAAGGATTTCATCCCCTTTTTGATCGTATGTTCCATCTGTGAGAATGTTTCTGAGAGTATGACCTGCGAATTTATTTGTACTTAAAAAAGTTATTACAATACTCATGTTGGACCCGATGGGAGCAAGAGTTACAGTGTTTGTCGTCTTGTCAACCACTTCTGTTAATTTCCAGGAACCATTTACGGCATTACTATCAATATTCTTTTGACAAGCAGAAAAAATCAATAGAAGGAACAATCCTATAAATACAAGTCTCGTCATAAACAGAATGATTCATAAAGTTACGAATTAGCTTTGATATGAGATACCTGAGCCTTACAGGGCGAGACAATTAAAAAAATCCGCACCAGAACAGCAGGGAGTTTGATAGATCTTCATGGCCGGAAGATATAGATCTACTGATTTTCACAGGAAGGATTTTGCACGGTCGGACATTGGGACGCAACGGTTTATTTCGTTTGATAATGACAGGGCAAATCTACCATACAAAAAAAATTTGTTTAATAAATAGATGAAGCAGGTAAACTCACGCCTAATGTTTTGAAACGGAGGTTGGGTTTGCATTGCAAGAGATTGACTTCGTAATAGTACCTGCGGATTTTAGCAGGCCAATAAAATTAAGAGTTCTTTCTTTTGAATAAGAATTGAAGAAGAATAATTAATATCCCGGTCAGGATCGACACATCAGCGAAATTAAAAATACCAGTTTGAAAAATTCCAAACCTGATATGCAGGAAATCGGTAACAGATCCATATGTGATCCGATCAAATAAATTACCAATGCCACCGCCAATAACAAAACAAAGTCCTGTTAGCATATGGTTTGGGATGCCCCGTTTTGTAAACACATAGATCAATCCAAGGGAAACAGCAACCAAAGGAATCAACGATAAAAAAATATATTTGGCAGATTGAGGAAGTGAATCGCCGGTGCTCAAAAAAGCACCAGAATTTTCAACCCGTGTTACAGTAAGATGATCGCTTAATAAATGAATGGTCTCATAAGGATAAACGATATGGCGTATGATTTTTTTAGAAACCTGGTCGCACCCAATATTAATGATGATCACAGAAACAATTAATATAGTCCTTATAAAAGACTTCGAAATCATGTTCAGAATTTAATGGTCATTTTAATTTCCATGGATATCATTAAGCGATCTTCAAACGTTTAAACAGGGTGAATTATTTGATCGATCAACAAAGAATCCTGGTTATCTCAATAATTTATCCCTGATCTCCCTCCATGTTATCAAATGAATATTTTGTTCAGTCAGAAGTGTTTTGCATTTCTCACTGGTAAAAAAATTGAAATCCGCTTGTCTCCACTCGGCACCATAGTCAATATGATCGATGGTAGCCGCCTTCATTTCATCATCATCGTATCCCGCATGAAATATGATCTCGCTTACTCCTGGTTGTAAAGATTTTAAAACGCCAGTATAATAATTTTCCATCCCATTCCTGTAATCATTTGAACCTGCCATGTAAATCATATTCAGCGTAACATCTTTATCTGTAGTCAGACTATCCAAATTTATTCTATACACGATTTGAAAAATCGGTTTACTAAGAAGTACTGGTAATTTATATTCTCTTCCTAATTTTATCAACACCTTTAAATAATCAAGTCTTGCAAACAGAGTACCCATGTGTGAATCAAGATGCGTAATATCAATTCCAAACAGTTTTGCCTTTTCAATTTGTGCACGAAGTTCTTTTTCAACTTCAGCAACTGAAGCACTTCGATACACCGAGTCAACCGATGAAAAGAAAAATCCATTTTTATTCAACAATCCAGGCACTTCGGATTTAGATGCTGTTGATCCCCATTTCAAGTAATTCCATTCGCTGGTCAGGGTAAGATGCAAACCAAGATCTGCATTTGGGTGAGTATGTGAATACGCGGCGATCTCAGAAAACCATGGAGTAGGAACCATGATGCTGGCTGAATTGACAGAACCATGTTCCATGGCATAAACAGTAGCCGAATTTTCTGAATGAGACATGCCCAAATCATCAGCATGCAAGATGAGCAGCCTGGAATCTTTTGAATAACCCAATTTTTCCTGTAACGTTTTTTGAGCTGTAGCAGTTATTGCTATCATTATAAAAACTGGAAGAACTATTTTTTTCATACGTGAGACTTTTGATCTCTAAAGTTAAAGTCTTTGTCAAATAGAATTACTAAACGCTGAAGTGTGCGGCGCCTGTCTACCGGACAGGCAGGCAACTGGCGTTGAATAGAATTCCAGGAGTTGGATCCATAAAAATAAAAAAGCTACTCCATTCCTGAAGTAGCTCAAACAAAATTTCGAAATTCGAACTTGCTATGCGTATTCTTCTTTTGCTGTCTTATTGTATTCATCAATCAGCCTGCGCTGAAGATCGAATGGCACCGGGGCATATTCAAAAAACCTGCTTTTGAATTTTGCACGGCCTTGTGTAATGGAACGAAGCGAAGAGGAATATCCATCCATTTCAGCCAATGGAACTTTTGCAATTACTTTTTGGAAATTGCCTTCGTTATCGATGCCTTCCACAATGGCACGCCGGCTTTGCAGATCCCCCATCACCGCACCTGTAAGATCATCGGGGCAAAGAACCTCGACTGTATAAATGGGTTCCAGGATCTGCGGATCGGCTTGTTGAAATGCCTGGCGGAATGCCTGCAACCCTGCGATCTTAAATGAAATATCATTGCTGTCAACAGGATGCATCTTCCCGTCGTACACACATACACGAATATCCCGGGCATAAGAGCCGGTGAGCGGACCATTCTGCATTTTTTCCATCACTCCTTTTAAGATAGAAGGAAGAAATCTTGCATCAATAGCGCCACCCACAATGCAATTATAAAATACCAATTTGCCGCCCCAATCCAGGTTGTAGGTATCTCGGCCTCGTACGTTGAGATCTTTTGGCTCGGGCATTCCTTCATACCAGGGCTCAATCTTCATATATACTTCACCAAACTGTCCGGCTCCACCACTCTGTTTTTTATGACGGTAACTCGCATCTGCCGATTTGCGGATTGTTTCACGGTAAGGAATGCGGGGCTTATTAAATTTTACTTCCAGCTTATGAATATGCTCGATCTTCCATTTTGCTACGGCTAAATGCATATCACCCTGGCAATGGATTAGAGTTTGTTTTAACTCAGATGAAACCTCAACAAGCAAAGTGGGATCTTCTTCACGCAATTGATGAAGGGCCTGTGAGAGTTTTTCTTCTTCACCTTTTTTACTTGATTCAATTGCTACTGTCACATTGGGCGGAGGAAATTCGATCGGTGGCAATTCATAGTTTTTCCCTCTCGCATGAAGTGTATTGTTGACGTGAGTATTTTTTAACTTGAGTGTAGCTCCAATATCACCGGCCACTAATTCATTCGTTGGAGTCCGTTTGTTTCCTTCTACCATGAACATCTGGTTGATCTTTTCAGTAATGGCGGTGCTTTCATTTTCCAATTCCATCCCGCTTCTTATAGTTCCGGAATACACTTTGAAAAAAGACATCTCTCCTACGTGGGACTCGTTTACTGTTTTATAAATAAAAATGCAGGCAGGTCCACCCGCATCACAGGGAAGTTCAACCCCTTTCCTGGTTTTTTGAGGAGGCATTTCGTTGGCACTGGGACAAACATTATCAATAAAACCCATCAGTCTTCCGCTTCCCATATTTCTTAAGGCTGATAAACAAAATAGCGGGAACAGGTCATGATTGATCATTGCCTTCTTCATTCCTTCTTTCATTTCGTCTTCATCCAGTTCGCCTTTATCAAAATATTTTTCCATCAGGCTTTCATCATTGCTGGCAATTGCTTCGACTAATTCTTTGTGCAAATTTTCAGCTTTGGCTTTTTCTTCATCTGGTATTGGCAATTTTTCCGGCTTGCCACCGTTGTCTTTGAATCTATACAGGGTCATGCGCAGTACATCAATGATTTCGTGAAACCCTGCTCCTATCTGTACGGGATATTGCACTACAACAACCTTATTCCCAAAATGTGATTTTGCCTCTGCAACTGTTTTATCAAAATCAGCCTGGTCATCATCCAGTTTGTTCACGGCAAATATCATCGGGGTCTTAAATTTTTCTGTGTATTCCCATATGATATCCGTTCCTACTTCCACTCCCATTGCCGCATTGAGTAACATCACTCCTGTATCGGCTACACGAAGGGCAGAAATTACTTCGCCAACAAAATCATCATACCCCGGTGTATCAAGGACATTTATTTTATAACCTCTCCATTTTGTGTGGAGGAGCTTGCTAAAAATAGAATTACCACGATCTTGCTCCAGTTCGTGGTAATCTCCTGTTGTATTTCTTTCGGCTATGCTGCCGCGGCGATTTATTATGCCGGCTTCAAAAAGCATGCATTCCGCTAACGTTGTCTTACCTGAGCCTGCGTGGCCCAGCAAGACAATATTTTTTACATGTGAAGTATCAAATTCAGCCATGGCAAGAAAATTTATTGATGATTGATTTATTTACCATACAAATCTTCACAGGAATACGATCCGTATATATGAACCTTCTTAGTTCATATGCTGATTAATATCATAGAAAGTTTAAAGCTGAATGTCTAAAGTTTAAGAAGTTTTGATTTACGCGAGACAGGATAAAAAGGCCTAACCTTAAACCTTAAACCCGAAACCTTAAACTCTTACTGCGCTCGCTCAAAAAAGTTGCTGAATTCTTCGCGCAGGTCCAAAAGGCGGTGATCAAGGCTTTGGTACTGGTCGTACAGGTTTTCATGATCGTTATGGGTCTCATCATTCAATTGTCCACTGTGAGTTTCAATTTCGAAATTCACTTTGCGTTCATGATTTTTGATGGATTGCTTAAGATCGTGAATGTTGATAAGCTGGATGTGAAACTGGTTGTGATAATGTTCTACTTCTGTTAGGTCCTCTTTCGAGAGTGGGCGGCTTGCCAGTTGCTGAAGTTTGTGTTTGCATTGAGTAAATTCATCACGGAATGCACGCAATGCATCTCTCCAGGTATTACACTCTCTGGAAAGCTGCGAGATGTCTGCCTGAACCATGGGATTAATAATTTAAAAGTGAAGTAATTGTTTTGCTTTTCCCTAAGGTAGGTTGATGGCGCCAAAGACCTGCTTTGGGCAATTGTAATTTAGCAAAGATTTCTCAAAAAAACGAGAAGTTTTTCACAGTTTACGCAGTTTTTTTGGGTTAATAATTATGCTGCCGGCTTCAATATCTTTTGAACTTTTACGAAGTTCATCATGATCTATGTCATACTTGGCTTAACGAAGTATTGCCGATGGATCGCATTCCTGAATGTCTTATCACCGTTTAGGAAACGATGAAAACTCCCGGTGGAAAAATAAAAAGGTGTTACCTGCCTCAACATTTGAAGGAAAATAAACGCACAAGATTATATTTGCCGCTCACATGATCTCACAATCTACAATACAGGAAATATTAAGCCGGATTGATATCATTGACATCGTTGGCGGCTTTGTAAAATTAAAAAAACGAGGTGCCAATTATCTTGGCCTTTGTCCTTTTCACAATGAAAAAACTCCTTCATTTACCGTTTCTCCTTCAAAAGAAATCTATAAATGCTTTGGGTGTGGTCGCAGCGGCAACTCCATCAGTTTCATCATGGAGCATGAGAAATACAGCTATGTTGAAGCCTTAAAATGGCTGGCGAATAAATACGGAATTGAAATTGAAGAAACATTTGCTACTGATGAACAACGACAGCAAATGCAGGCCGCTGACAGTTTGTACATCATCAACAGTTTCGCTCAGCAATTTTTTTCCAGGCAGCTATTTGAAACGGAAGAGGGCGAGGATATCGGGTTAAGTTACTTAAAGGAAAGAGGATTCAGAGAAGAGATCATTAAAAAATTTCAACTTGGTTATTCTCCTGAAAAACGCGATGCTTTTACCAAAGAGGCCATCGCCAAACAATACAATCCTGAATTACTTTTAAAAACAGGTTTAGTGGTTCATCGCAACCTCCCCGGAGGGCAGGCGGGTGAACAATTACAGGACAACTATCGCGGCAGGGTAATTTTTCCTGTTCATAATCATAGCGGAAAAGTGCTTGGCTTTGGTGCAAGAATTTTAAAGAGCAATGATAAAGCACCAAAATATATCAATACACCGGAGAATGAAATCTATGTAAAAAGTAAAATCCTTTACGGTTCTTATTTTGCAAGACAGTCAATTGACAAAGCCGATGAATGCCTATTGGTGGAAGGCTATACCGACGTCGTTTCACTTTACCAGGCAGGTATTGAAAATGTAGTCGCCAGCGGGGGCACATCTTTAACTGCAGATCAATTGAGGTTAATAAAAAAATATACCAACAATCTGACTATAGTTTATGATGGCGATGCTGCGGGTGTAAAAGCCGCTTTACGTGGTTTGGATATGGCACTCGAAGAAGGATTGAATGTAAAACTGGTTCTGATCCCTGACAAGGAGGACCCGGATAGCTATGTGAACAAGGTTGGTCCTACTGTCTTCCGGGAATTTGTTCAGAAGAATAAAAGAGACTTTATCTTATTCCAGCTTGATGTGGCACTAAAAGATGCAGGCAATGATTCAAACAAAAAAGCTGGAGTGGTAAACCAGATCGCTGAAACGATTTCAAGGATCAATAAAGCTGAAGACTTCACCAAACAACAGGATTATATTAAGCACTGCTCGGAGATCTTAAAGATTGATGAAAGTGGCTTGCATGCACTGGTGAATAAATTCATTCGCAACCGGATCGTTACCCAGGAAAAGGCATTACCTTTTGAAGAGGCAAAGCTTCATGAAGAAAATGCAAAAAAAGCGCAGGAAACAGATTATGACGATACCACCTTCAATTTATTATTCAGGGATGAACTTCAGGAACGGGAACTGGCAAAAATTCTTTTGGAACATGGCACAAAATATTGGGATAATGAAGAGCTGATCGCGGATCACATCTTTTCCGAAATGATCGATGAAAGTTTATTGGACAACACTGACATCATCAGTTTTATCAGTGTTTTTAAGGAACAGATGCGGATCTCTCCCGGGCAACTCAACAAAAACTATTTTATCTATCATCCTGATCCAAAGATAGGTTCTCTTGCCGTTTCACTTCTTAACTTCCCATACGAAGAAAGTGAGCACTGGCGAAAAGAATACAGCCAGGCAACAGGCTATCAAAAACAATTATTTGAACAGGGTTATGAACAATTTATTCAAACTGTGGCAAGAGACAGTGATCAGCAACTGATGAGTTACTTAAAAATGGAGGAAGATAAAACTCATCTTGAAGTTGAATCCGCGCTCAATTACCTGAAGCTCCGGAAGATCAAAAGAATGCTGAATGAAAATCATGAAGACCTGGAAAAAACTCAGTCCATAGAAGAACAGGAGATTTTATTCCGAACACATCAGCACCTGAAGCAAATGGAAAGATCGATCACAGAAAAATTAGGGACAGTAATTTTGAGATAGATCATTTATTGAATTTCACTCCTTCATAAATCTCACTTAATGGCAATGATAACCGGACCGTTTGTATAGAAAGCGCATCACTTTCTTTTTTATATTCTTCCAGCTCCCAATGGTTATGTTCATTGATTCGAAAAGCTTCCACGTTGATACTTTCTGAATCAATGAGAATATATTCTTTTAAAGTGGGAATATCACGATATAATTTAAACTTATCTCCCCTGTCATAGCTCTTTGTGGAGGGAGAAAGAATTTCAATGATAACAGATGGTTCGGTAAAGTTGTCATCTTCAACTTCCTGGGTTATTTCGTTAAAAAAAATGGAAATATCTGGGTAAGTATATAAAGTATTTTTAGGAATATGCACTCTCATATCACTACCGTACGGCTGACACGGTTTACGTTTTAAGCCATAAGCAAGTTCTCCATATAAATTCTTAAATATTATGTTGTGCTTATCACTTGCACCTGACATGGCAAAAATCTCACCATGGTAGTATTCGTGTTTTTCTATAGATGACCTTTCCATTTCAAGATATTCCTCGATGGTAAAATTTTTTTTACCGTAAGCAACAAGCGGTTCTCTTATTTCAGTATCCATATCTTAAATTTACAATTTTTTTGGCTCTGCTAAGAGCATATCACTGTATGAAACCGGGGCCAGGTCTTCATTTTTTATATCCAATTCCTTTAGAAAAAAATCACATTGTTTTTGTAATTCTTCTTTCGAAACATCTTCAAAAAGATCACTTGCTTCTATTTCTGTAAAATTTCCCAGGCCTGTCACTTCATCAATATGGAATTTTACATTTTTAATAAACCAGATCTCTCTTTTCTTTTCAACAATTATTTGAATCCCCAACGATCTTGTCAATACCTCTTTCAATGCTTTTGCATCCTGCACTTTAACCAACTGAAAATAGGATTCTTTTGTTCCTGGCTTATTTTCCCGTTCATAATAGATCAGGTTATTTTCAATAGTACCCTCTCTTAATTTTAATCTTCCGTTTGGAACCTTAAAATAAGTGTCTGTCTGATTGTCCAGGCCCTTAAAAACAGCGAGGTTTTTTTTGAGATATTCTTTTATAAATCCGGGATCATTGCATCTTGCCTTGATCTCAATATTCAGATGAACCATTATCAAAAATAAAAAACCATCCAAATATTAATTTTATTAATACCGGGATGGTTTTGGAAAAAAGTAAAATGAATTTTTATGCCTCTTCCATTTCCAATTGAGCCTTGTAGCGAACCCTCTTACTACCTGCCCTTTCAAACCGGGCAGCACTCCATACATGATCCAATGTAACTTCATTAACGCTTTCGTAACCGGCGGAGGTCAATTGTTGCCAGCCACCGTCGCGGTTAAGATCCGTAACGATCTTAGAAGTGATTTTAGGGTAGGCAACCCAAA
Source organism: Chitinophagales bacterium (assembly GCA_044448365.1). Taxonomy (GTDB): domain Bacteria; phylum Bacteroidota; class Bacteroidia; order Chitinophagales; family Chitinophagaceae; genus VBAU01. Next base: position 245 of record JBIOGV010000049.1, on the reverse strand, counting down.
ACTTAGACTCTTCCTTTAAAGCCGGCATAACATCCTTCAGAATGCCTTTTAATTGATTTTCATTTACGGCAAACACGAGGGCGAAGTCTATTTTCCGATTTTTAAGAAGGGGGGTCATGTTCTTGGCAAAAGAGAGTTTACAAAACTGCTTTTCGATGGAGGAAGGCAGACCCTGAATTAAAAGATTTTTTTCGTCTGTGAATTCGAGTTTTTCAAATAACGTTTGTGACATACTTTGAAAGAAT
>JBIOGV010000048.1:0-17789 GCA_044448365.1 Chitinophagales bacterium | reverse complement strand
AATCGGAAGCAATGTTATTAATGCAGGGATCGGAGTCGGGGGATTGGTTTGGAAAGGTGTAAGTTTTGGTGCAAGCTATGAGCGTGGAATCACCGATAATTTTGGAGCAGGTGGCCATTTGGGATATTCACAATATTCAAAAAATGGCTATAAGTATACGGCAATCATTATAGGTGCAAAAGGCTCTTATCATTTTTTAAGAACTGATAAAATGGATCCTTATGCGGGTGCTGAATTAGGATATATTTCAATTAGCCACACCGGGTCCAGTGAAAGCAAACCTCATTCTTATACTCCTGTAGGAGTGGGTCTCTATGGTGGTATTCGTTATTATCTAAACCCTGGCATTGGTGTATACGGAGAGCTGCGTATATCAACTTTTGCTATCGTCGGTCTTGGAGTTTGTTTCAAGCTCGGGTGATAATGGTATCAGTCGGTAATATATTTTTTTGAAGCTGCTGTATTTAGTGCAATATTTTTTTCAACAGGTGAGTGCATATCTGTTTTTTGTTTTTAATTCTTTAATAAGATATTTGCATCCGATTTTGGTTGGTCCCGATCATCGGGACCATTAAAAGGGAAGTCCGGTGTAAGTCCGGCGCTATCCCCGTAGCTGTAAGTTCTTTGCGTGAAACGTCAAACGTCAGTCGTGAGTTCTTCTCACGATTCACCTCTCACGTTTCACGACTGTTGAATCTTCATACCACTGTTGATCTTTTCAGCGGGAAGGTACTCAGCGGAGAACAAGCCAGAAGACCTGCCAGATCAAACAACATTCAATTTTGCTTTCGGGTGAAAAGCGTGGAATGTAAACGCCGGGCGGCATTTATATTCATCTTCATTTTCCGGAAGCAGTCACTAAAAATTTTTTAGAAATGAAAAAGAAAATTTTTATTGTGGCTGCCATTTTGATCAGCAGCCAGCTACTTGCCCAGGAGGACACTACCCTGCCTGCCGGCAGGCAAGGTTCAAAAACCATGGACGAGGTGGTAATAACCGCTAACAAATTTCCACAAAAACAAAGTGGCACAGGAAAAGTGATAACAGTTATTACAAAAGAACAGATCATGCAAAGTGGGGGAAAAGACCTGGCACAATTGCTGAATGAACAAACAGGAATCATTGCAAATGGAGCAACCGGTAACCCCGGAACTTATAAATCATTATTTCTATTGGGCGCTACAACTGCCTACACCTTAATATTGCTGGATGGAGTGCCGCTGAATGATCCAAGTAATGTTGGCGGTACGTATGATCTCCGGTTGCTTTCACTGGATAATATCGAGCGAATTGAAATTTTAAAGGGAAGCCAAAGTACACTATACGGTTCCAATGCAGTGGCAGGTGTTATAAATATCATTTCAAAAAAGCCTGTAAATACAAAACCCGTTTTAAATGGTTTGATGACCTATGGTAGTTTCAATAGTTTCAAAGGCAATGTAAATATCAGCCAGAAAACAAAATGGCTGGAATATGATATAAATTATGTTTACAATCATACAGATGGAATTTCAGAAGCACAAGATACGACGGGTAAAGCCGGTTTTGACAAAGATGGATTTACGCAACACGCCCTGCAAACTGTGTTTGGTATCAACGTAACTGATCAATTCAAATTGTCTCCTTATTATCGGTTCACTCAATTCAAAGGAGATTATGATGACGCCGCTTTTACGGATGGAAGGAATGATCATTATACCGCTTCATTGCTCAATACCGGGTTGACCGGCCACTATATTTATAAAACAGGAACTCTTCATTTTAACTATGGGTACGATTTTACAAAAAGAGATTATCTAAGCGCATTCCCGGAATTTATTACTAAAGGAAAATTTCACCAGGCAGAAGCTTATATCGATCAGCATTTGAATAAAAATTTGAAACTGATAGCAGGATTCAATTATCAATCCTTTTCTGTGGATGACAGGGATACGATTAATAGTATGATCAGTCCGTATGCCTCTTTTTTATTTTCATTGAAAAAAATTCATATAGAAATTGCCGGCCGTTTTAATCATCACAACAGGTATGGCAATAATTTTAATTACAGCTTTAATCCTTCCTATCTTATTAACAGTAAAGTCAAGCTGTTTGTGAACCTCTCGACAGGGTTCAGGCCTCCTACACTTAATGAAATGTTGCCCAGTCAATACCAGCTTCAAAACTTTGATCTGAATCCTGAAAAATCGATGAACGTTGAAGGCGGAATACAAACATGGTTTCCTGATAAAAAATTTTCCCTCCTTGCCACTTATTTTAACCGTCATTTGAAAGATGCAATTGTTTATACAACCGATCCTGCTACATTCAAAGGTTTATATGTTAACAGGGATCAGCAGAATGACCATGGCGCAGAGGCCGAATTAAACTACCAGGTAAACAAAAATCTTTCCTTCAAGGTCTCGTACGACTATGTCGATGGCAAAGGCAAACAAAAAACCGGGGCTGGAAAAGACACTACCATTTACAATTTAATCCGGAGGCCAAAAAATAATGCCCACGCATTCATAAGCTATAGAATCAACGCAAATTTCTTGGTCAGCAGTTCCCTCCAGATCACGGGAAAGAGGATGGATACTTATTTTGATCCCGTCAGTTTCAATCCAGTGCAGATCGATCTGAAAGCATATGCTTTGTGGAATTTTTTTGCTGAGTACAATCTTCTAAAGAACAAACTCAATCTTTTTGTTGATGCAAAAAATCTTACCAACAATAAAAAATATTACGAGATATATGGATATAGTGTACCGGGGTTCACTCTAACCGGAGGTTTTCGTTTTCAGTTATGATATCGGGAAGCTGGTTGCAACAGAACATCCATTGCGCCAGCTTTTGTTTTCTTATACATTTTCAAGATCCACAATGATCAATTTTGTCATCCAATGCTGTTCGAAGTCTCCCGGCTTCGAACCGCTATTCTTTCGCCTCTGGCGACGGATAGGGTTATTAAGCATTTTCAAGATCGGCAATAATAAGCTTCTTCATCTTCATCAAAGCCGCCATTGCTCTTTTTGATTTTTCTGTATCGGGGCCTGCGATTAATTTACTCAATGAGCCGGGAATAATTTGCCATGAAAGCCCGAATTTATCTTTCAGCCAACCGCATTGACTTTCCTCACCTTCCTCGGTAAGCTTATCCCAGAAATAATCTATCTCCATTTGCGTATCGCATGTCACCACAAAAGAAATAGCCTCTGTAAATTTAAAATGCGGCCCTCCATTCAAAGCTATAAACTCCTGTCCCTCCAATTGAAATGATGCCGTCATCAGGGAGCCTTTTGGTCGTCCTGAAGCCGCGGCGGAAGCATCATCATAGCGGGCCATGCTGCCGATCTTTGAGTTTTTAAAAACGGATGTATAAAACTGAACCGCTTCTTCTGCCTGGTTATCGAACCAAAGGAATGGAGTGATCTTTTGCATATGGATTTGTTTTATTGTTACTAAAATTCGTGTTCACGTTTTCAATAAAACAAACTTACTTCCAGAAATTCATTTTGGTCAGGGGTAAATGCGACATTCAGAGGGTCGATTACGCCATTTTTTTATCAGTATTTATTTTAATTGCTGATCTATGAAGATATTTTTAGAAGCTCAATTGCTCAAATTGAATTATTATTCGTCTTTATCTTCTTTATAGCCTGGCGGAATCTGGAACATGCTCGCCGGTAAATCGCGATGCTCTGCTTTTACAAGTACTTCAGCCGTAGAAGAGTTCTTTGAATGTATTTCCATTTTTGTCATAAACCCTTCGCAGCCCATTTGCGTTAGCTGATTTGCTACATCGGCAGAATACAGAGCCATTCCCTTAGAATTAAACTTGTCCATCAGTTCCTTTACAGAAGCCTGCAGCGGAACATCGTTACTTCGCCATAGATCTAAAGTATCTATATTGGAATAAAAACTACCGATGCTTTTATTAGAAATAATTCTTGCGTGCACACTGTTAAAACTTAAAATTTTTTCTTCCCCGATTTTTGTTGCTGTTGATTTTATTTTTTCACCGGTATTGAAATCGCTGTCAGTAAAATGATTCACGCTATACGTTTTAGCCGCATCGTCAATTGAGATGCTTTCATTCGGCTTATCCGAGTGCCCGATAATCACCATTGTTCCGGGGCCCTTCCCTTTTATAGCAGAATTTTCCATATCCATTTCCACACGCATACTACCGTTTGAAGAAACATACATTTTCATAACGGTTTTTATCCTCAGGTCTTTGCCACCTGATGCAGATGTGTATTCATAATACATATCCTTACCGGAACCGGAAGACCCGGAAGGATCACTCGAATTTGATCCTGTTGATTTATCGGCTGTTGTTCCGGAACAGGCTAATAATATGAACCCGGCGAAGAATGCAGTGGAGAGTAGTTTTAGAAATTGCATAACTGTTAACTTTAAAAATTGAGTTTGAAAAAATTGATTTGGAAAATCATTGTCGCGGAACTAAATCTTTTCCATCATAAACAAAGTACAGATCATCATCTCTGTGATCCTGCGTAAGCGATTCTGGATAAAATTTTATTGTTTGGGTAAATTTTGGATTTGAGAAATCAAGCGTAAGAGTAAAATAAGTGATTACCCATGTGTCATTACCATTGGGCGCAATATTGATGTGGAGATGACCGCCATTAGAAAAATCGCGAAAGATCGCCGGATTATCAATGTGCATTTGTAAAGGACCGGTCTTGGACCCTTGAGCATATTCATCTGTGTTACTGTCATCATGAAAACTGGCAACAGGTTTACCATTCTGATCAAATACTCCGCAAGACCAGTGGGTATCCGGATCTTTATTATCTCCTGAAGAAACCGGAAAAGTTACTGCGGATACTCCTGTTCCAAGCGTAAAAAATGCATCAAGCAATGAGGCCTTTGAAAAATCCGGCGCAACGGGCACTGTAGTTTCTTTTATAACAGAGGTCTTATCTTTTTTAGTCTCAATAGTAGTTGCAGCGCTATTCGTTTTTTGAGTTTCCTTTCCGGCCGTTTTTGATGTATTGGTTATTGGGGTTGCCTTAACAATATTGCCGGGAAGCACTGTGTTTGTTGTCAACGTTTTTTGGATCGTATCCGTTTTTGCCTTTTGCATTTCCTTTTTCTGTGCTACTTGTGAGAAACTGTTAAGAGTTATTGCCAATAAGGCTGGCAAGCAAAAAAAAATCGATTTCATATTTTAAGTTTTATTTGTGTAAATAATTATGATATGCCCATCACATATTCCCGATTTGAACGTTTTACTATCTTATTCCGGTCTGACATTACCCGTTGAAAACGGTATATCAAACTTTCCGTCATTAATGATCACATTGTTTTTATAGGGTTTAGATCTTGTGTCATCACTTAATCTAAGCCTGCCGGAGAATGTTCCCGATATTCTTGTGGAAGTGATCTTATCAATCGTTACTGTTACTGAATCTTCATCGTACCTGGGATAATATTCTGTGCTTTTTAGGTTGTAGTCAAGCATTAAATAGCAATTGCAGTCCTCATCTGTTTCGTGGGTAAACTTGTATACCCCTTCCTTGTCCGGAAAAGAAAAGCGGAAATAATAAAAATCATCTCCTTTTTTGTTTGAATAAAGAAAGAATAACGCCCTTTGCGGGCTTTTGTCCACCGCAGGATAAATAAAAGCCGTATTCTGTAACTGCAATTCATCAATCATATTTCCTGAAACAGCTGTTCCATCAATAGTTGCTGAAAAGCTTGCATTCCCTGAAGAAGAAGTTCCGGATGCAGCTGAATTGCCGGATGCAGTGTCCTTCGCAGCTGAAGCTGAACTGTTGCCCGAGCAGGCAACCCATAAACAGGATGATAAAAGGATTGCCGATAATAATTTTACGTATTTCACAATTATATTTTCTTTAAGATGTTAAGAAGATTTAATAAACAATCATATTCTGCTGAAAGAAATCCTGGCTATTGAATAGCGTTAAAGTTCTTATCGAATTCCAAAGTCTTCAGGCGACTGTCCTGCGAAAGCGTAAATCCATTCCAGGTTATCTTATGCGGCGAAGCCGGATCATTTCTGAAATACAATGTCACAGAAAAATTCTTTATTTTCCAGGTATCGTGCCCGTTGGGCCTGATGGTAATTGATAGTGATCCTCCCCCGTTTGTAAAATCGGAAACGCTGGCTTCTCTTATAACCGGCAGCGGAGGAACTTTGGTGTTATCTATCTGGCCCGTGGGCTCAGAAGCCTGCAATTGGGTGGGAAGTGTTTCATCGTCGCCCGGAAAAAATTCGCCGGTAGTTATGCCATTTATATTATCGCTAACTAGCAAAGTTCCGTAATAGGCTGCTCTTCTCTGGTTATTATCCTTGATGTCAATGCTCACATAGGTATCCTTATCCTTGCCATCATCACCTACCACAATATTCACAACAGCCTTTTGCAAGTCAGTAGGAGCAGGTGCAGGATTGTTTTGAGTTTTTACCGGCTGTGGGTTGGTTATCTTCTTTGTTTCAGGTGTGGTAACTACCGTCTTTTGAGTAAGTGGCTTTACTGCTTTTACCTGCGCAAATAAATACGTCGTGAAAAAAACGGCTGGCATTAAAAAAAATAATCTTGATTTCATTGTAATAATTTTAAAAGATTAACTATTGATTGCTGATACAATTTTTTCGACAAGCTCATCGCTGCAAATCAGCTTTTCCATAGGTGATTTGAATAAATTCGGGGTAATTTTTTATTTATGCAGATCGAATTTTCCGTTGGTCACTTCAATAACCTGAAGAATGCCTGCGTTGCTATTCTCCTTTATTTGATATTTTTCTTTTACAAACTTTCCGGAGAAAGTGCCGGTAAGCCTGTTTGCGCTTAAAGAAGTTACATTCACAAGCATGCCGTCTCCGATGTAAGAGACACCGGTTGTATCAAAGAAACTAAACAGAAGTTTAGGGAGAAGAGTATTAGCATAGCCCGTTTTAAATTCTGTTGGTCCCTGTTTGTTTATTTTGAAATCAAAGCCCGCACCGCCGGGACCTCCATCTTCAAACAATAAAATTTCTGTTGATTTCTCTATGGGGAATACAATAAATGTATGCCAGGCCGTAAATGTTCTTTGCTTTCCGTTCATCATGAAGGTGAATGCCCCATACCCTTTCTGAAGAGAATGTAATGAAGTCATTGAAGCTGGTTCCGTTTTGTTATTACAAGAGCCGATTCCCGGGCCTGATGAATTATTACAGAATATGATCAGCACGCCGCAGGAAAAAAAACTGGTAAGTAAGCTTTTCATTTTTTTATTTTCTATAGAAATGATTTTGATTCGATCCATACATCATTCTGCGTGATACATTTGTTTCCATTCAGCCGAAGTGGAAAAAGGAATGTCAAATTTGCCGTCTGTTACTTCAATGGTTTGTTTTGAACTGTTGTTACCACTTCCCTTTTGTAAAGTATATTTTCCGGAAAAAGCGCCGGTAACTCTTGTTGAGCTGATTGAAGTGATGGTAACAGTAATGGGGTCATCAATATAAGTTGCAAAATCAGCGGTAGTGTATCCTCCATAGCTATAAGTCGGGCTGATGCTAAATGTGGTTGAACCTGTTTTAGCTGCTACCTGGAACATCAGTTTATTGCCCGGATCATCCATATTCGAAAGCCTGAAAAATATTTGTCCCTTGTTGTCACCCGTAAGATGAAAAGCAGCATTGATATTTTGATCAGTGCCTTTACCTGAGAATTCTTTTCCGTCCAGCATACAGGAGAAACTGGCATCGGGATCCGAAGAAGTTGTATTTGCGGATGCGGTTGCAGCGCTATCAGCCGTTGTATTTGTTGCACTGCTGCCGGAGCAGGATATAAATATGATTGCCGATAAAAAAATTACAGTAAATGAATTTAAGTACTTCATAAAATCTATTTTATCTAAAAAATATTCTCACCCGTTTATTTATTCTGCACCATTCGCTTGTTTCCATATAGCAGAAGTAGAAAAGGGAATGTCAAATTTTCCATCAGTCACCTGGATGGTTTGTTTTGCATCATATCCACTAACCGCTAAAGTGTATGTTCCTGCAAAAGTTCCCGAAACTCTCGTTGGACTTATTGAAATTATTGTGACCGTTAGCGGATTATCATTGTAGTTTATATCCCTTTTGAAAACATAGCCATATTGGTCATCATTACCCGTAACGGTGAAAGTTGTTGAACCTTCCTTTCCCGGTACCCGAAACATCAGGTAGTTTTCAGAGGCATAGACTCCCTGGTCGTTCTTGTCAGAAAGCTTAAAAGATATTTTCCCCTTATTAGATCCCGTAAGACGGAAAGCAGAATTTATATTTTGGTCTGTGCCACTAGCCGAAAATTTCACTCCATCGAGCTTGCAGGAAAAACTTGCATCGCCATCAGCACTACTGCCTGCAGAAGTTACTGGGGCACTGTCTTTAATCGCATTGCCTTGTGCATTACCTCCACAGGACACCAGGCCAAATAGAAATACCAATCCGATAAAAATTAAACTTAATTGTTTCATATGATTGTATTTTATAGTTTTCAAATTTTGATTAAGAGCGGTTAAACTATTTTTTTACTCCAAACATCAGTATCAATGCCGTCAAAAAAAATAATAAAGCCATTATAAGGAATATCCATTTTACGAATCCTGATTTCCGCATTTGTGGCATACCTGCTAACCTGGTTTATCATAAAGTTGCACCAGCGTTGAAGCGAATTTGGTTAATACCCGACGAACCGATGTTGAAAATCGTCAAACAGTTTGCGCGTGATAATAATCTGTCTAAAAAGAAGAACCATCTTGTTTAAAAGTGGTTTAGGTCATTATAAAAAATTAAGTTTTCGACCGGTGCACTAATCATTTTACTTATCGTGCCTCATTTTTTACTCCGATTCTTTTTATAAATAACCGATGTTGCCACCGCCAGCAAAACAATGGCGATAATTATAAACAACCATTTTTTGTCCAAAACAAAACCTGTTGTTTGAGTGGTAAGACTGATGTTGTCAAAATACCCATCGTTATCACCACCAACATGACGAATGGCTATTAACTGAATGCGAATGAAACGTGTGGCCGGGGGAACCAAAAAACTATCAATGAGTGGCTGCCATTTACTTATTGACCGGGCTGTATCGCTGTTGAAAGTGTACAGTATCTTAGTTTTTGAACTATCCGTCCCCTGGATGCTAATCATGCCCTGATCTGAGTTTGGACCCTGGTCAAGTGATTGTTCATATCCTTTAAAAACAAATGACTGCTTCTGCTCATCAATTCGTGAAGCAAATTGCGAAACACTTACATCCTGCTGTAAAATGGCTAGTGTATCATTACCAGCAAAAAAATAGCGATTCCCTTCCTGCGCAAAAGCAAAGTCGTGATGGATACTATCACCTTCTAATGTCACCCAATGCCCCTGCACATTTTGCCAATTGGGTGGTACGCTATCGTACTTTGGCAATTCGGCACTTCCATTTTGGATAAGGTTTGCTGATGAAGGCTGATTACTGCCACAACCCGTTATAAAAATTACGGCCGTAAAACTCAAAAAGATGAATATATTTTTCATGATTGTATTGGTATTATTCGCTTTTCATCGAAAAAGAAAAATTGATGTGGTGCTCTATAGAAGTACCTTGCCCAACCTGGGTGCTGCCTTTTGCATTGACAAAAAGATTATTTTCCTTATCGGTTTCTATATTGAAGTCATTATTTTTTTCAATAACTTTTCCCAGAGTGAGCTTTACATTATTAATAGGATAATCTATTCTTGTTGTTAATGGAATGCCAAGCGGGAAAGTGATATAACAATAGATATATCGTACGAATGATGGATTAAAATCCATGATAGGTGTATTTAGGTAAATTTTCAGCTTCTTTGCCTGTACATCATAATCTGCATCGATCGGAATATTAAAATAGGCAGGCGTTACAATGGCTCGGGCCACGGCACCAAAACCCACATTCTTGTCTGCCCTGGCGCTTGAAAAAGGAACACTGGGCGGCGCATACAATAATACAGCATACAACTGCGCACGATTTTTCATAGCTTCCCTGAACTCGTCTATTTCGCTTGCTTTTTGATAAATGGAAAATTTTGTAGCATTCCCTTCAATGTTACCCTTCATCTTTATGATTCCTCCACCCTTATTATCCCTAGGATACCGCAGGCTGATGGTAGCCTCTGTTGTATAATTATATTGCCACCATACATTATTATATTCATTTTTGAAAGTGCACTGGTAATCATGTTTTAAATCTCCGGACATCACAACGCAATATTTCTTCATCAAAAGTCCGTTGCACATTTGCGTAATCTCTCCGGCGAGGCCCGCTTCTGTCATTTTACTACCCCAGTCGGCGTCGAGCTTTGGTGCAGAAAATATCTTGGCCGTTTCTTTTGCCATCTCCGTGCTCACTTCGGAAGTTCCGGCAGCATTACCTGCCGCCTCTGTGACCGGCCCTACGACCCTGTCTGAAGCAAGGGCAGCTAAAATAGCAGGGCACCTGGCAAAAAGCTCCGTGAACGTAATAAAAGCAGCACAGGCTTCGTTTACCATTTCCAGTTGTTCGCAAATACTGTTGTCGTAAGATTCATGTTGGGCAATGTCATTTAACTGCTCCATGTGTGTTGCCTGTGTAGACAAAAGATTATCGAGTTGCGAAAGGTTTTCAGTAACTGAAGATGGCACAGACCCATATTTTTTTTCCATTTCATCAAGACCCTTACCGGCGTTATCCAGATCATCAAAGAACGTAAGGCATTTATCTTTCTTCTTTGTAACCTCATCCATTTTTTGCTGAAGATCATTGGCATCCTTTGCGGTCAGTTCCGATTTTATTCCATCGATAACTGATTTCAATTTATCGTACGCCCTTTCTGTTGCTTTTCTGCCGGGACCTGTGATCAAATCCATTTGTTCAAAACGGTAAACATCGAGCGGGGAAGTTTGTGAGGCCTTGCCATCACTGCTTTTTACCATTATTTTATATTTGCCTGCACCCTTTGCCTGCCAGTTGGTTGAAAAAGATCCATCGGTTTTTAGCGGAATTTCTTTCGACTCGTTGGTGGAGGACCCGGTAACGATCATGTTCACCTGGTTTAAACTGCCGTACATGATGCTGGTTCCTGTAACATTCACAGTTCCGCCGGTGAGAATTTTGTTTGCCGACAAAGTGAATTTTATATACCCACTGTCATTCGACTGATCATTTTGTTGTGCCTCTGTTGTATTGGTTACTGTCGTATTTCCGGATGACTTTACTTCAGTGGTAGTAACTGAAGTTGAATCCGGGGTGTTGACTGTTTTCGAATTGTTCTTACTCTTTCTTTTTGTTCTTTTCTTTGTTAATGAATCAAGACCCTGGTCCATTTTTGATGATATCTTCTGTTCTACCTTGGATTCAGCATCATTGGTAAGTCTGTGGCTTAAGTCCTTTAATATTTGTCCCTGGCTAACTATGCCGATACACAAAACTGCAATAACAATTAATGACTTTTTCATATTATGAATTGATGAGAACGTGATTAAATAATATTAGAATGAGTCAGCAACAATCTTCACATGAAGTTGAGATGCGGGCAAAGATGTTGACCGGAATACCCGACGAACTGACCTTGAAAATCGTCAGACAATTTTCGCTGACAATAATATTCGACAAGAAAAAACCACTCCGAGTAAGAGCGGTTTGTATTATACTAAAAAGTAAAAATATCTATACCCGGAAGACAAGCCTGCTTGCGTTTTCAAAATTATTTTGACTTATCAGGCAAAGCATTCATCAATGCCATTACCGACCAGTTGGTAGCTGCGGCTGAAATAAACTGGTCATGATTATAAGGAGGAAATTCGCTGTTGACAAATGGCTGTATGGGAAATGACCTCGTGGCCACAACCCATGCTCCTTTTTCATCCTGGGTTTTAAGCAAATAATCCAATCCCCTCTGGTATATTGCCTCATCTGGATTTACCATTCCGCTTTCATACAATGCGTAAAGAACCTGGCCGGTAGCATAGGCATCACTCTTTAAAGTAGGTAACTGAGACCATCCTCCATCCCCATTTTGCATGGATGCAAGCTTTTTCACCACATTCATTTTTTGATCAACGCTGCTTCCACACCACTGCAGGCCCAATAATTGAAAGCTAAGTTCCTGCTGGTGGGTGGGATCTTGTCTTTCGAGCCATTGCCTTGTTCTCGTTACTAATTCATTAACGTGTTGCTTCTTCGCTGCAGATGCATACAACTGGATAGAACGTATGGCCATTGCTGTTAGGTGAATATCTCCGGATTCCAATGGTATTCTTCCAGATTCAGCAAGGAATGAGCCATCCGGCCTTGCCTGGCTCATCACATAATCAACCGCGATATCTGTATAAAAATCTGCCGGATATTTTTCTGCGCTAAGGCCCAGCAATATGTAGGGTATAGCAAAGTTGACAGGAAGAAATTCATTTATCAGGTTAGGATTACATGCAAAGGTCAGCGTATATTTCATTGCTGCAATATTGCGTTCACTCAATGAATCTATTACCGGGATGCCTTTTTGCCTGGCAATCTCAGTAGCCATTGCTGTTAATGTATTGTGGTGGCAGGAAGCACATTTAAGCCTGCTGTTATTTGTAAATACATAAGCGCTTTTTTGCAGGATCAACATGCTTTTGGTTACAGATTGTTCAATCTTTTTAGCATTGATCGACGCAGGTTTATTCTTCCAGCCAGTCAGCATACTTAATAAAAAAATACTGAATGAAAGAATAACAGCGGTGGAAAGAATTTTGAATTTCATTTTATTCTTATTGAAAGGTGATCAATTCTTCAGATACTTTTCCAGTAATGTAACGGATGCGGTATTCCCTTTTTCCTTTGCATAATACAATGCGTCTGTTCCGTCCGGAGCTTCTTCTGAAACATTAGCTCCATGTTTAATAAAAGCAAGTATTATTTCGGGATCGTCGGATTCAGATTGTTCCAGCAGCATTAAAGGCGTATAACCCTGTTTGTTCCTGGCATTCGGGTCAGCACCATGTTCCAGCAGGTAAAGAATCGAAGGCTTATCATCCTCCATGGACGCAAACATTAACGGAGTAAACCCTTTAAATGCATCCAGTCCATAAGGTACCCACTGCCTTATATTTACATTAGCGCCATTATCCACAAGCATTTTTAATGTAGCGAAAGTCCGGAAAGCTTCAGCATTATTAACAGGATAGTCGCCATAAAATACAGAATCGTTCACATTGAAACCGCTTCTGATCAGAAAACCAAGTATAGCTGTATCCCCTGACGATGCTGCATAATACACCAGATAATTATCAGGAGCGCTTTTTTTAAGGTCGGCGCCTCTGTCAATCAATAAATGAAACAATTTGATTGTTCCAGGCATGGCAGCAAGCTTTACTAAAACTCCATATCCCTCTATTTTATGATTCACATCTGCTCCATGATCCAGCAACAGTTTTGTTTTATCCCAATCCGGTACCGCAAGCCATAAAGCGGTAATACTGTCTGCCGATTGAAAATTTACATTGGCACCGTGATCAATCAGCATCTTCATTTGATCCGGGGAACCATTTAAGGTTGCTGCCATCAGCGCTGAATAGCTGTTGAGTGTATCGTTGGGGTCGGCGCCGTTTTCCAATTGGTTTTGCAATTCATCTGTGCCCCCGGATCGGATAGCCTTGAAAAGAGCAGCAGTTTTTTCATTCAGTGGTCTCGTCGATTGTGCCGAAAGATCGCAGGTAAATATCCATAGCACCATGCTTGTCACCAGGTGTAGAACTATCCTATTATTGTATTGACACATAAAAAACTTATTGTGATTAATTTGTAAACTCAGTTGTCCACCCGAATAACTATTTTGCTTTAACCCTTCTCAGGCCCACATTGCCTGTCGTAATTTGTTCTCTTCACCCTGTACAGCTATCGTTAATAACCGCTACTAAAAATGAATCCTCGCTGACAAAGTTAAAATTATAAGTCCCCCAGTATGTATCTCCGCAGCCCTCTTTGTCGTTGACCGAAAAAACATCATCCTTGAATTTGTAATTACCCTGGTGTTGTATTTTACCGTCCGTAGTGACCACTTTAAATGTGCCATTCTGATTAAAATCAACATACGAAAAAGAACCATCTGTCTCATAAGTTTTCCAACGACCGGCAATATTATGTTTTGGAGGTACAAATGCAAAAGCTGCGATTAATGAAAATACAGTGAGCGTATTAATTGATTGTTTCATAAAAAAAATTTTAGCGATAAAAAACTTAATCACTAAAAATACTTTTGCATAAGGGCTAATTGAATAGTAACCGACGAACGTACACCTAAAATCGTCAAACAGAAAATGCATCCTTATTCCCATTCTAATACAGCAGAAATGCGATTGTTATCCGGCTGTTCATAAAATATTTTTGTTTTCACCGAAAGGGCAAGATCATTGACGATCTGAAGACCCAGTCCTGATCTTTTACTATCTATTTGCTGGGCATGCAGCAAAGCATTCAATTCTTCCGCATTTACCTTTGAAGATTGGTTGGTGATAATAACACGTTTCTTTTTTGACGATACATTAATGGTGCCTGCATTGTCGCTATATTTTACGGCATTTTGCAACAGGTTACGGATAATAACAGACAGAAAATTCTCATCCGTGTATTCTGTAAAATTATCAGGAACCTGTTGTTCGATCCGGATATTTTTTTGTTCTGCCTGCGGATGAACAAAATTTATTTCCCTCTCCAATATATCAGCAATTCTGACATGCTTGTACTGTGGAGTAAAGTGTTTCATCTGGCTTTTGCTCCATAATAAAAGATCCTCCATAGTTTCCAGCACATTTTCTGAGGCTGCCTGCAATCTTTGTTCATGCTTTGTCCTGGATTCTTCAGTCAATAAGCCGGATTTCTCTTTCTGCAATTGCAGCAGTTGAACGATCTGGCCGATGGGTGACCGCAGGTCATGCCCAATGATACCAAATAGCTTTGCCTTTGTATCATTGGCAACAGATAATTCATGATTCAATACATCAAGCTGAGCGTTGCGTTCGTTCAGGATCTTATTGAGTTTTTCTTTATTGCGGTAAATAAAATAGAGAAGCAGTGCAATAACACCAAGTGCAACCAGTCCAAGTATCAGGAACAATCTTGTGCGGGATGCATTGCGTAGTTCGAGCGACCTTAACTGGTTTTCTTTGCTAAGCGAGACAATACGTTGTTCCTTCTGGTTGGTCTCATACCTGGTTTCCTGGTCAGCAAGATTGCGGGAGATCTTCTCTTTAGTGAGTGAGTCGGATTGCTGTATGTATTCTTCATAATATTGTATCGCCTCATTCAAATTGCCTGCGCCCTTTTGAGCTTGCGCCATGTATTTCAAACCTTCTGTGTATTGTTCTTTGCTGATCTGTTTTGCTATGGGAAGTGATTGTGAAAGAGAAGAAATAGCCTGTTCAAATTTGCCTGATTCTTCGAAGTACCGTCCCTTCCATAACTGTGCCTGGTAATTCAGTATCGGGGATTTGCTTCTGCCGGCCAGCGTGTCTGCTTTGCTTACATAAGGAAATGCTTTACTGGCCTGTTTATGTTCAATGTAATATTTTGCAATGTTAAGATTGGCAGACACCATTTCCGATGGAACAACGGGGCTGTTCTTTGTTTCCTCTTCGAGTTGCTTTTCATAGTACAAAGCAGAATCAATATTTCCCAGTAATGAATAAATTTCAGTAAATGAACTCAGGTATCGTATAGAAACAGGAGGAGAAAAACCCGCGTAAGGCTGTCCTTCCTTTAATATATCAAGGCTTTTATCCAGCACATCCGTATTCTGATATTGTTTGGAAAGCTGGTAACATTGTATGGCGTAATCGGCTTTTAATTTTATTTCCTTTGTTGTATCTACCTCTTTTTTTCGTATTTCAATACTTTTTATAAAATAATCCTGCGCGGTACTGTAATATGCTTTTTGCTGGTAATAGCTGCCCATGGCTGAGTATCCGTCACGCAAAATGCTTTCATTATGAGTTGTATCAAGTATCGTCTGCAGTATATTCTTGCAACTGTCCACCTTTGCCTGTTGTTGCAGTTGAAAATTTACCGGTATCAACGCTACACAGGCATCAGCAATGAATTCTGCTGAATTTGCTTTTTGAGCGTCGTGCAGACTTTGATAAAAATAATATTGTGCACTGTCAAACTTTACCTGGTAGTAGCATCCGAAAGCAGCGTAAAAGAAAAACCTTGATCTGTCCGAAGCATCTGCGAAGGGAGTCATATTAACACCTTTGAGTGCAGCTTGCTGTAGTGCCGGAAAATTATTCTTGCCCGCACTGTTCAGCCTGAGCGATTCACAATAGCTGAGCCAGACATTGATTTTTTCTTTGGGATCAGCAATCTTTGAAATATCAGGCTGTTGACACAATAAGTATCCGGGTAAAAAGACAAGACAAAGAATAAAAAAAGTTTGCCGGTTGATTCTCATGTATCGTAATTTAATCAAAACATTGCATCAAGTGTTTTTTTGTAAAGTTTTCCGACAGGCAGTTCATAAGTTGAGACGTGTAGTTTATTTCCCTTCCCAGCGCTGATCTTATTACAATTTACAACGTAGCTGCGGTGGATTCGGATGAAATTCTTTGGAGGAAGCTTTTCAAGCATGCCCGTTAGCGTACCAAGCACCAGGTATTGATTTGATTCGGTCACCAATTTCGTGTAATCCTTCATGGCTTCCAGGTATAAGATATCATGGACATGAATTTTATACTTATCATATCCCTCTTTGATCATGATGAAATTTGATTCGATTTCTTTTTCAAATGAAAAAGCTTTGGCGCGAAGTTGAAAGAAATCCTCCAATCGAGTAATGCATTTAGCAAACCGTTCTGTTACGATGGGTTTTACCAGGTAGTCAAAGACTTCGAGTTCGTATCCATCTATTGCAAATTCAGGATGAGAAGTAGTGAAAACCGGGGCAGCCACCTGCCCTGCTATTCTTCGGATCAACTCCAGCCCGTTCATACCGGGCATTTCAATATCTGCAAAAACAATATCAGGCTGAAAACGATTGATCAATTCAAAAGCCTCAAGGGAATTGCTGCAGGAAGCGATCCTATATAAAAATGAATACCGCGAAGCGAGGGACTCTATGGTTAACCGATCAATCTCTTCATCATCCACCACCAGGTATTTAAGAATGGTTGACATAAGCTTATTTCACTAGTAAGTTATATCAAAATGTTATTGTTTCATCAAAGGGTCTGTGAGATGGTGGAGCGTGAAACAAGAGATGATCAATTTTTAATGTAGCTCCGCAGGCTGGATTTCGAATTTTTTGGTGGAGGAATTAATTTCTATTCTTGCCACAGACCTGCCTGCCGGGAGGCAAGTTGCACGATGAACACAGATCATCTGAATCTTAAGAAGTCTTCTGTGAAAATCCCTGCCTGACGGCAGGTGTGTTATCTGTGGCTTAATCTTAAGTAGTCCCGATAGGCCACAGTTCGAATTTCCTGGTGGGGGATTTACACAATATCAGGCATTTTTGATTATCGGTCCTGCCAGATCCAATAACTAACATCCCATTTTTTAAGTATGGAAAATTATTTGATTTTCTATTTTTTTATCATGGTCTGTTTTTAAAGAAGATATCAATGAAACAGATATAATATAAAACCGTCTGATTGTCTTGAAAGATTTAAAAATCAAATCACTTAACTCCCTGGTGCAGTGTCTATCGATAGTTGATAGACATCGTTACTTTACCACTACTGCTCCTGTCATAGATGGATGAATGCTGCAATGATATGTGTACGTGCCTGCAATAGAAAATGTTT
>JBIOGV010000047.1:0-17825 GCA_044448365.1 Chitinophagales bacterium | reverse complement strand
ACTGTCCTGTAATTCATTAATTCCAATATCGACCACTCCAAAACCCGGAATATTGTAAGTGCCTTTTGCGGGTTTCCAGAATACATTGCTCGTTACCGGTTGTCCTTCCTGATTCTTGACTCCGAAGAGGTCTGCAAATTTGTATTTTGTCCAGAGCCTGTCTTCAAAAGCGTAAGGAATTCCGTCATGTCTTAAAATAACTACTACACTGTTTTCCTTTTCCGGTGTGCCGGTAGCCATGTTTGTCATGAGGAATACCCTGGGCCAGGCAAAAGGCATCATCCAAACAGGTGATGTAACATCAAAAACAATACGGTGTTTCCCATTTAGATTTTTAAATAATTGTTCAGGATCATCGGGGTTGGGTATGTGTGGAGTATCGGGGCTTGCATGAAGCTTCTGCAGCGGACCACTTAA
This sequence comes from Chitinophagales bacterium, assembly GCA_044448365.1. Lineage (GTDB taxonomy): Bacteria > Bacteroidota > Bacteroidia > Chitinophagales > Chitinophagaceae > VBAU01. The sequence goes on along the minus strand of JBIOGV010000047.1, from coordinate 17,408 downwards.
GGTTGCGATACCCATGGCTGCCGCGCCGGTAGCAACGCTGCCTAAAAAGCCACGGCGTGAAGTTTGGTTTTTTTCATGCGTTGACATAAATCGTTGGTTTAAATTAAAAAATAGTGTGTTGAGAAAACAAGAAAAGCTACGAAAAAAGAAAACTATGGCAATAAAATTTTTTTTGCGGCCGGCGGTTCCTCCATAAATACGTAAGAAACCGAAGAAAGGTTTGTTGAACTACCTTTGCGGCCGTTATGAAAATGGATCTTTCACAACGCTCTTCAAGGCCGGTAGCTATATGGTTATTGATTGGTATTGGAATGATGATCATCCAGGTTTTATTGGGAGGGGTGACAAGACTTACCGGCTCAGGACTTTCCATTACAGAATGGAAGCCGATCATGGGAGCCTTGCCTCCTATGAACGATCAGCAATGGAATGAGGCGTTTGATCAATACAGACAAATCGCTCAATTCAAATACCTCAACTCATCGTTTACCCTTCATGATTTTAAATCTATTTTTTTCTGGGAATGGTTTCACCGCTTATGGGCAAGGCTGATCGGTGTGGCTTTTATTATTCCTTTTATTATTTTTTTAGCTCAAAAAAGATTTAATAAGGAAATGATCAGACCCATGATCATTTTGTTTTTGCTGGGGGCATTGCAGGGTTTGGTCGGATGGATCATGGTGATGAGCGGCCTGGAAGATTCTGATCGTATCTATGTAAGTCATTACCGGTTGGCCATTCATTTTATCCTGGCGCTGGGACTGATCTGCTACACATTTTGGTTTGCACTGGAATTATTGATACCAAAAGAAAAACTTGCAGAAAATAGTTCTTTAAAAAAAATTACAGGTTGGTTGATTGCTATTCTTATAATACAATTGATCTATGGCGCTTTTATGGCGGGGCTAAAGGCTGCAGCCTATGCGCCTACCTGGCCTGATATTAATGGAAATTTTTTACCGCATGGAGGTGAGCCCTCTTCCGGGTTCTTACAGTATTTTGATAACCCGATCATGGTTCATTTCATACATCGTAGTCTTGCCTATTTGATTTTCATTTTAATGATTGCCTGGTATTTAAAATCTGGAAAAATTCAGGGTAGCCCGTTATTCAAAAAAACAAACTGGTTGCCATTATCCATTACATTATTGCAAATAATATTAGGGATATTTACAGTTGTATATTCCCCGGATCATACTGCTCTTCTTTGGTTGGGAGTTACTCACCAGTTTGTTGCAATGATGCTATTAGTTTCACTGGTCTTTGAATTGTATTTATTAAGCAAAAAGAAAGGACCAATAAACAGGTTATCAAATTTATGAAGCGGAACTTGTCCCGATGCTAATTATTATTTTGATGTGTTCATATTTTGACGTACTAAAAAAGTCCGGAGGACTTTACTATTATTAACCGTGTGTGAAACTCACGGCAAAAAACATAAAAGATCGAACAACCCCGCAGGGGTTGAACACGTCACTCATCAAAATAAACACTTCCATCAAATCCGATATCTATCGGATCAACCCCATTTTCATTGAGCAGACGTTTGAATTCAGTATGGAATTTTATGCCAGTTAATTCTAAAAAATATTCAATCCGCCGGCTGGTGGATTGATGCCATTTATTTTCTCAAAGCTCTTTCAATATATCAGGGTTTATTCATATTAAAGCTCTTCGGGCTTTTAAAAACTTGCATAGCAAATCGAAATATTAATCAGCCGTTCTCCCCCGTCGGGAATTAAATAGTATTTTTAGTTATTGTTTCCTTTGAAAAAACTCATCATTAATCTGCATGAAAGCCTGGCTAAACGGTCTTTATTACTCTCTGCCGGTACAATTACTCTTCCTGCATTTCAGAAGATACCAGGTTTTGCTTGTATTCTGGTTTATTCTTTTTAGTACCATCGATGGAGTTTTGATGAAAAACTTCGGTGCTGATTCTCTTTACCTGGCTCCGGAATATCTCGGGAACGTCAACTCCGTCAGCTTTGGCATCGTGGGCGTCGCTATTGGGATGTTCATCATGAGCTGGCATGTTACCACCTTTATTTTATTCAGTCGTTATTTTAAATTTCTTGCAACTACATCCAATCCTTTTTTAAGATATTGCATCAACAACAGTATCATCCCTTTTATTTTTCTGATCTTCTATTTTTTTAAAGCCTGGCATTTTGATCATTATAAAGAACTGATACCAACAGTCGATATCATTTTTTTAGGCGGCGGTTTTATAATCGGGCTGTTTTTCATTCTGGCCATTTCATTTATTTATTTTTTTGGAGCAGACAGGACCATTTTAAGAAGAATGATCCCGATCATGAAAAATCCAAAAGAATATATAACGCATCTCCAGGCGCCTTCCCCCAAAATAAATGATGAAAGTCTTTTGAAGGTTGACTGGTATTTAGAAACACCCTATACGGTCAAGAAAACAAGAAATGTTTCTCATTATACACAAGGGTTTATTGATACTCTCTTTAAAAGGCATCATTTTGCAGCAGTGATTGCCATATTCATTGCATTTTTATTCCTTTTAATTGTAGGATTTTTTCTTGAAAATAAATTTTTCCAGATACCTGCAGCCGCCAGCATTACCATTTTGTTTGCCATTTTAATAGGAGTTTCCGGCGCATTCTCCTATTTTCTTCAAAGCTGGAGTGTTCCCTATCTCCTTTCGCTTGTCCTGATATTGAATCTTTTTTATAAACTGGGATGGATCGATCCCCGCAATAAAGCATATGGATTAAATTATTCCAATAAAAATGAACGGCCCGAATATTCACGTGAAAATTTAATTGAACTATGCAATCAAAAAAACCAGGATGCCGATAAACAAAACATGATCCGCATATTGGAAAACTGGAGGAGAAAGCAAAATGAACAAAAACCGTTGATGGTACTTATAAGCACGAGTGGCGGCGGCAACCGAAGTGCGGCTTTTACTATGAATGCCCTGCAGAAAATTGACAGCATTACTCATGGTGAATTGATGAAAAAAACCTTTCTCATTACGGGTGCTTCAGGCGGCATGTTAAGTGCATCTTTTTTCAGGGAACTTTATTTGCAAAAACAAAAAGACACCAGCATTAATCTGCTTGACAGGAAATATGTGGACGAAATATCAGGTGACCTGCTAAATCCTATGTTCTCTTCATTTGTTGCAAGAGATCTCATTGCGCCCGCACAAAGATTTAAAGTGGGTCCATATACCTATGTCAAGGATCGCGGGTATGCATTTGAAATGAAACTGAATGAAAATACAGAAGGATTATTGAATAAGCATCTCGGGGATTACAAGCAGGATGAGTTCAATGCAAATATTCCATTGATGTTCTTTAATTCAACCGTAAGTCGTGATGGAAAGAAAATGGTCATCAGCACACAGCCCATCCGGTTCATGATGCAGGCAAGGCAGGACACTACTCATTTTCCGGCAACCGATCCCGATATAATTGATTTCACTTCATTCTTTGCCAAACAGGATCCTTACAACCTCAGCGTTCTGACTGCAATGCGGATGAACGCCACCTTTCCGATCGTGCTGCCAAATGTATGGTTACCTTCCGATCCGATTATTGATGTAATGGATGCAGGGCTTCGCGATAATTACGGACAGGAAACGGCTTTACGATTTCTTTCAAACTTTGATGATTGGATCAGGGAAAATACAAGCGGAGTTTTAATAATACAATTGCGTGACAGGGAAGCCGGTGGATGGGAGAATCCTTATTATTCTGATAATATGAGTGATCATATTACAAAACCATTTTTCCTGCTGCAACACAACTGGTATAAATTGATGGAATATTTTCAAAACGATATGCTGACTTACTATAGCAAAAATATTCCCTATAGTCTTTACAAGGTGAGTTTTCAATACGTAGCCGATAACGAAGAAAGCAAGGCTGCTTTAAACTTCCATCTCACACAAAGTGAAAAAACAAACATAGCTTTTGCGTTGAATTCCGACTATAATAAAAGATCTCTGCTGCAGGTACAGCAATATTTTACTCAAAAAAATTCTGTGCGGCTTATAAAGGCTGAATAAGGCGAAAACATTTGGGAAGAATTCTTATTTTCAACTTTTCAGGAGTTTCAAACGGATCGCCATCGATATGGATCGGGGCAAGACTGTTATTCTCAATAGATAGCTGTTCGGTTTGAAAATAGATCACCGGAAGCTTTAATGAGGTCTCCATTTTTTGCAATTTACCGGCAAGAATTTGTTTAATAAGATTGTACAACAAAAGCGGTTTTGCTGTCTTCTTTACAATTACAATATCAAGCAATCCATCTGCTAAAAGAGCCTTAGGTGCAATTGTAAAATTGTTGCCGAACTGATTGCTATTGGCTATGCTGATAAAATAAGCTTCGGTTGAAAAGGCGAGGCCGTTGGTTTCGATAGTAAAATGATAGGGCTTTGCCGACAAAAAATTCTTGCTCACTAAAATGGCATAGGTTTTCAATCCTCTTTTCGGTTGCCGGGCGAACTCATGGGCCACCTTTGCGTCGAAGCCAATTCCTGTGAGCATACAGGAAAAATGATCATTGATATAAAAACCGTCAACCGATTTTGCCTGGTTATTGAAAATTACGTCAAGCGCTTTTATGGGTTGTTTTGAAATGCCTGCTGTCATAGCCAATCCATTTCCCGAGCCACAGGGAATGACTCCAAAATTTACATCTTCTTTCATCAGGCTGCCGACAACCTGGCTTATCGTTCCGTCGCCTCCCGCAACAACCACATCGGTTACCTTTTCGTCACGAATAATAGGGCTTAAAAAAGTATAATCCCCGCTTGCAAGAGATGGAAAAATTTGAAATGGAATTTTTTTTTCTTTTGTTTTTTCTTCAATTAATTTCTCCAAACCTGACTTCCTTCTTGTCCCGGAAATAGGGTTAATGATATAAATAATATGGCGGTGCACTCATGCAAGATAATAAGGACGCGAGTTATAAATACATTTTCAATCAATCATTTTGATCAGTTCCATTTTTTCATTCATCACGATCATTTTAGCCTTATGGCCCTTTTCAATTTTGCCCAACTCATTTTCCAAACCCATAACTTTTGCAGGGTGCAGGCTGCATATCCTTAAAGCTTCTTCTAATTCAATTCCCGCATGGTTTACGAGATTTTGTAAAGCCTTGCTCATCGTTAACGCTGAGCCACTGAGAATTCCGGCCGCTTCATATTTATCGCCGGCTAAATAATGCTGATAATACCCTTCGTTTGTCTCAGTCACAGCATCAGTAATAGCAAATAATCGCTGACCCATGATTTTTTTTGCAATGCGGATAGCCTCGTAATTCACATGATGGCCATCGGCAATGATGCTGCACATCACATTTTCGTTATTAAATATGGCTCCTACCAGGCCAGGTTCACGATGTTGCAGTGAACTCATGGCGTTATATAAATGCGTAGCGGTTTTAATGCCATTATTAAAACCCTGCATAGCCTGTTTGTAGGTTGCATTACTATGACCGGCAGAGACTATTATATTGTTATTAAGAATAAAATCGATCACTTCGCGGCTGCAAACCTCCGGCGCCAATGTGATCATTTTGATCACATCCCTTCCATATCCAATTAGTTCTTCAACTTCCCTGCGTGCTGGAGAATGAATGAATGATTCGATATGTGCGCCCCGTTTTGCGGGGTTGATCCATGGTCCTTCAATGTGCAAGCCCAGAATTCCCCCGCCTCCTTTATTCCAGTAGTCTCTGATCGCATCAATACATTTATAAAATACATCCATCGTATTTGTCGCTACAGTCGGCAAACAATAAGCGGCACCCCCGCTATTACAATATTTTTTCAATTTATCTAAAGAATCTGTTCCGGGATAAACGGCAAAAAGTTTTTGATGGGCTCCATAAATCTGCAGGTCAATAAAGGCAGGTGCCATAAAGCAGCCGGGAAAGTATTCTACCGGGACATCTTCGGTGAACAATGAAGCGGGAATTACTTTCTCAATAATTCCTTTGTTGACTACAAGTACCTGATCGTATAGCCAGTTATCGCCGGTAAAGAGTTTATCGGTCCTGTAAATTTTTGCAAAAGGCAATTGAATAACTTATTTATCAAAAATAATCAACTCACAACAAACCGGTATCCAATTCCTTTAATAGTAATAATTTCCAGCGAAGGATCCTCTTTCAAAAAACCACGGAGTTTGGTAATATAGACATCAAGATTACGGGAATTAAAGAAGGAATCATTTCCCCACAACAAGTTTAAAATATCTTTCCGGTCAATGATCTTTTCCCTGTTTTCAAACAACAGTTTTAATAATTCACTTTCCCGGAAAGAAAGTTTGCGATCTTCTTTTCCGTTATTTAAAACCTGCCGGTTTATCTGAAAATTATACTTTCCCATTTTAACGGAATCAGAAGTGATTTTTTTGGATTCTTCCGGCCGCAAGCGGAGTAAATTTTGTATGCGAACAATCAGCTCTTCCATGCTGAAGGGCTTCCGTACATAATCATTGCCGCCAATCTTGAAACCTTTTACAACATCGTCTGTTTGTGTTTTTGCTGTCAGGAAAATAATGGGAATATCTTCATTCAGTTTTCTTATTTCATCAGCGATCGCAAAGCCATCTTTATTGGGAAGCATGATGTCCAACACACAAATATCAGGCTGTGATTTTTTAAAAAGATCCGTTGCTTTTGCCCCATCGCTTTCCATGATCACCTCAAACCCGCGACTTTCGAGACTTTCTTTGACGATCCTTGCCAAAAAGAGTTCATCTTCTACATAAAAGACTTTTGTTTTGCTCATGTTGTTTGGATTATGGATGCCATAGCTGGTAAATTAATAATACTAAGAAATATCTATTTAAACTATGGCATGCCTTACTTTTACTCATGCCTGATTCTTTGGAAGTATGACAGTAATCGTTGTGCCTTTGTTTAATTCACTGTCAACGGAGACTTTCCCCCGGTGTTTTTCTATGACCTGCGCTACGTAGTTTAAACCAAGCCCGTATCCTTTTGCATTGTGCGTATCACCGGCAGGCACACGGAAGAACTTTTCAAATATTTTATTTTTATACTCTGGCGCTATACCAATTCCATTATCCGCAATACTGAATTGAACTGAGTGTTCGTCACCTTTCAATCCAATATTAATAACAGGGTCATTCTTGCTATATCTTAATGCATTATCCAGTAAATTAAAAACAACGCTCAATAAATGTAACCGGTCGGCCTCGAGGTTGGTGTCTCCATTCTGCGTAATTAAGACTCTTGCATGATATTTTTCAATTTGCAAACGCATGGATGCTGCTACTTCATTGATCACATCTTTCAAATCAAAATTCTCATATTTCAGATCCACCTCTTTTTTCTCGAACATGGAAAGCTTCAAAACCTTATCCACCAGCAAACTTAATCGTTGCAATTCGTTGGCAGAGATATCCAGATACTCTTTTGTACGTTCAGGATCCTGCATGGCGTTGAAACTCTTTAATGCTTCTATCGCCACACCTACGGTGGCAATGGGAGTTTTTAATTCATGCGTGATGTTGCCAATGAACTCATTTTTTAAATCAGCCAGTCTTTGCTGCTTTAAAAGATTTTTATAAAGGATAACAAATGAAAGTATGGTGATACCAACAAGAAATAAAGAGAACAATACGGGAAGTGTTATTTTTTTCATTAAATAAGGAAAACTATTCCCAATATCAAGATGATAAGTGACCGGGTGAGCGAAACCAATGGTAACATCAGAAAAATCCGGGTCATCATTTTCAACTGAATGATCAAGCCGCGCAATGTTGAATGGAACCGATATGTTTTCTTCATTTATTTTTTCCTGATAGGCTGCATTGATCTCGGAAAGTTTCAAAGAATCCTGCAGGGAGTCCACTCCGTATAAAAACTGGAAAAATTTGTTATTCCCTTCCATTCTCTTTTCAAACTTCAATGACAAAGAATCATGGCTGGGCCTGTTTTCGCTCTTGTTCATAGAAATAACAAATCCCGATTTAAACGCGGCCCCCTTTAAAGAATCACTGAGTTTATCCCGCATAGCATTTACCATCGTAATAATTTCTTGTCTCGGCTGCGTTTTGGTTTTTGTATCTGATTCGTGAATATCGCTGTTCACAATCACTCTCATTTTACCGTCGTGAAATGAATCGTCCAGGTCAGGATCTTTCAATTTTAGTTTGGCAAACTGCAGGCGTTTCACCGTTTCCTGGAAAGCCGAGTTTGCTTTGATCTGCAAAGAGTGTTTTTCACGATCATAATTATTTTTTAGCCAATACACCTGGAAACCGGTTACAATAAGGATCGTCACCAGCATTAAAATCGGGTCAGGTATAACTCTTTTTTTGATCATTCAAACAAAATTAGCCATTCAATACGTCATGGATTATTGTATTAACCTTTATTAACCTTATTGCAAGGAGTGTTAACTTTTGTAAGCCGTCTGAGTTTTTAGCTTTGAAAAAAATAAAAATATGAGAAAAATAGTTTTGGTTGTTGCAACCATTTTATTTGCGAACCTGCTTTATTCACAACAAAAGGAAGGGAAAATAGTGTATGAACGAACGATACAAATGCAGATACAAATAAACGACAATGATGCGGTTTCACAAATGCTTCCGAAAACACGAACTGATAAATTCGAATTGACATTTGGCAATAACCGGTCAATCTGGAAACATATAGACGAGGATGATAATAGTGATGAATTCGGCGGCAATGGCATGCAAATAAGAATGGTCGGCCCCGGGCAAAATGATATAATCTTCTATGATTTTACCAATGCGCATAAAGTTGAACAAAGGGAATTATTTGATAAAAATTTTATTGTCGAAGACAGTATTCATAAACTAAATTGGAAATTAACCGGGGAAAGTCAGACTGTACTCGGACATGCTTGCCAGAAAGCTATAGCCCAAAATATTTCCAAACGCATGCAAATGAACATCGATAATGGAAAAATGGAAAAGAAAGAAGTTACCGATACCAGCATGGTCATTGCCTGGTTTACAACTGATATCCCTGTACCGGCCGGGCCTGAAGTCCAGGGTCAATTACCGGGTTTAATTCTTGCTTTGGATATGAATAACGGCCGGGTGGTGTATAAGGCTATTGAAATTTCCCCTAAAGCGGACCTGGCTTCCATCAAAGAACCCTCTAAGGGAAAGAAAGTTACCCCCGAACAATTTAATGAAGAAAGAAATGAAATGATGGATGAAATGCAAAAGAATAACCAGGGAAATGGCGGTAACAGGATCATAATAAGAAATTAAAAAGGCTTCATAAGTATATCAACCGTCTCATGGTCATTTGCCAGAGACGGTTTTTTTAATAGCTTGTATATATTTACAGGATGATTTTAAAAATCTTAATGGGCAATGCCATTTGAAAAAATAAATCAAATATCAAAAGACTTTGATAAGCAGGTAGCCATCGTAACAGGCGCGGGACAGGGTATTGGTCTTGAAATTTGTACCCGGCTTGCTGCAAATGGCGCTTTCGTTTTATTAAATGATATTGATATTACCCTAACTGAAATGGCAGTTAAAAAGATCAATAAAGATTATGGAGGTTGTTATGGATTGGCCGGTGATGCTTCAGATATTTCTTTCATTCAAAAAATGGTTGATACCGCAATAAAAGAGTTTGGCCAATTAAACATTGCCATTGCAAATGCAGGCATTACCCTTTTTGGAGATTTTTTTGAGTATACTCCCGAAGCCTTTTTAAAAGTGTTGCATACGAACTTAGGCGGTAGTTTTTTTCTTGCACAGGCGGCAGCAAAAAAAATGAAGGAACAAAAAACAGGAGGAAGCATTTTATTTATGTCATCTGTTACCGGGCACCAGGCTCATAAAAATCTCGCTGCTTACGGAATGACAAAAGCGGCCCTGGAATTACTTGCAAAAAATCTTGTAATAGAATTGTCTCCGTATCAAATCACGGTAAATGCAATAGCCCCCGGCGCCACAACAACTGAGAGGACAAGGGAATTTACTGACTTTGAAAAAACATGGTCCAAAATAACACCAATGGGGCGCCCCGCAAATCCATCTGACATTGCGCAGGGGGCATTATTTCTCGTTTCGGATAAAGCCAGACATATAACAGGACAAAGCCTGGTAATTGATGGTGGCTGGATCTGCATTAGCCCATCACCTTACGAGGAAGAGTAAATAATACTCTGCTTAATTAATGTATTGCTATTTCTTTCGTCGAAAAATAATGGAAGCATTTCTTTGCAGATCAGCGCTGAAACGAACCTGGTATATATCCTCACCATCCCGAATAGTAAGCAAACCGGTGTTAGGTGGAATGGTTCCGAGATTTTCAGCAAACAGAACAAGCTGTACAGAATCCATTTTTTCAGAAATATAAATGGTCTTTTTTGTGGCTACTGCCTTTAACATCTGTTTCGAGATGATGGTCTCACCATTTAAAAATACACTAACTGTATCACCATCCACGATACCATTATCATAAAGTGATAAAACAAGACTGTCATTTTTAAAATACACATCCTGCATATGATCATTTTTCCGCGTCGCAACTACCGCAGGCAGATCTTTGCTGCCTTCAATCACATCCTTTTTTTGACTGGCGGGTGTTTTGATTGAAACCGATTCAATACTTTTTTGGTTTTCCGGGTTTTTATCAGGAGCCTGATCCTTTTTTTGAACTGACTGAACCACCGTATCCTTTTTTACGGGAGATTTGGTCTGAGAAATCAATTGATCTTTTGCAGTCTTGGTTTTATCTGAACTTCCCGTATTATTATTGCCTGTAATCGCTGTTGATTTTGTAACTGCAGTTGTTTTTAACTCTTTTTCTTTACTATCCTCAATGCCATCTTTCTTTTGACTTACAGGTGTATTTATTGAAGCGATGCTATTGGGCTTTTGCTTTTCGGAATTTTTATCAGCAGGTTGCTTCTCTTTTTGAACTACCTGTGCTGTTGTATCTTTTTGTACAACAGGTTTGGTCAAAGCAACAGATTGGTCTTTTTTAGTGTTGCTTTGATCAGGGTTTTCTGAAATTGTATGATCTCCAATGTTTGATTTTTGGGTGGTATTCTTAGTTTCTGGTTCTTTGTCTTCATTGATTTCACCTGAGGCAGTAACTTCCTTTTTCTCCTTGTCCGGTAAATTTACAGCGTCGTTTCTTTGAGTATTATTTTTGGAAGTTGATTTTATTTTTGATGATTGTACTTCAGAATTTTTTACAACATCGGTGTTTTTATTTTCTGAAACTGCCGGGTTATTGTTTTTTTGTGATCCTGTTGAAGAAGAATTTTTTGCGATCTCTTTGTTTTCATTATTCTTCTGATTAACTGCAATATCTGTTTTTATGTTTGCTTCCTGCAAATGGGCCAGCAGGTCAGATTTCTTTTCATCATCCTGTTCCCTTATTGTTGCCGAACCGCCGATAGAATAATATTTTTTTGTTGGGTTAGTGCTCCATTTCCCGTTTGCAATATCAATCGTGCTGTCATTAATCAACAGAAAGATTGTTGTCTGCTTTACATGTTTCGCCGCCCTTTCGGGAAAATTATTTCCTACCATTTCGTCATCTGTTATGACTATTTTCCCATCTTTTCTTTCGGCTTTTATACGTTTTATACTGTAATAAAATGTATCATTATCAATAAATGTCGTGTAGGTATAGCCGGTTATCTTTCCCCTGTACTCACTCAGCCCCAACTCAAAATTCTGAGTATGATGTGTGCTGTCATTTACGAGTGTGCCCGACCAAACGCCATGAATAGTTTGTGCAGCGAGGGCAAACGGACAAAGAAGTATAAAAAGAAAAAAGGTTAGGCTCTTCATGCTGTTATTGGATATCCTACTAATAACGAATTTGCCTCCTCTCTGTTGTGTAATTCCAAATGGTAAAAAAGAAAAAGCCGCTCAATAACGAGCGGCTTTAATTCAAATATCTTGGCACATTTGTAGATCGCCCACTGGCAGGCAGATCAGCAGGTTATTATCCATTCATGCTTGCCAGGAATTCTTCATTGCTTTTTGTGCCTTTCATTCTTTTCAGCAACTCATTCATGGCTTCTTCAGTATTCATATCTGTTAAATAAACACGAAGCAGGTTCATTCTCTGCAATACATCTCTTTCAAGCAACAAATCATCGCGGCGTGTAGATGATGCTACAAGGTCAATAGCAGGATAAATGCGGCGGTTTGACAATCTTCGATCCAATTGCAATTCCATATTTCCTGTTCCTTTAAACTCTTCAAAGATCACCTCATCCATTTTTGAACCCGTGTCTATAAGTGCGGTTGCAAGAATGGTAAGTGATCCTCCATTTTCAATTTTACGGGCGGCGCCAAAAAATTGTTTGGGTTTTTGCATGGCATTTGCTTCCACACCTCCTGATAAAACTTTACCCGAAGCGGGTGCAACCGTATTGTGAGCACGGGCTAATCTTGTAATAGAATCAAGAAGTATTACAACGTCATGGCCGCATTCTACCAAACGCTTTGCTTTTTGCAATGCAATTGTTGAGACCTTAACATGTTTTTCTGCAGGCTCATCAAAAGTTGAGGCAATTACTTCTGCCTTTACGCTTCTTTCCATATCGGTAACTTCTTCCGGTCTTTCATCTACCAATACTACCATCAGGTAGCATTCCGGATGATTCGCAGCAATAGAATTCGCCACAGCTTTCAACAGCATTGTTTTCCCTGTTTTTGGCTGGGCCACGATCAATCCGCGCTGACCTTTACCAATCGGTGTGAACAAATCCATGATCCTGGTTGAATAATCTGATGGCACAGTGAAGAGATTCAGCTTTTCGTAAGGAAATAAAGGAGTGAGATAATCAAACGGCACGCGGTCGCGAACTTCCTCGGGTCGTTTATTATTGATCGTATCCACTTTTAATAAGGCAAAATATTTTTCACCTTCTTTTGGAGGACGAACAGCACCATAAACTGTATCACCGGTTTTTAAACCAAATAATTTTATCTGGGAAGGAGATACATACACATCATCAGGAGAAGACAAATAGTTATAATCAGAAGAACGAAGAAAACCATAGCCATCCGGCATCATTTCCAATACGCCTTCACTCATGATCACGCCATCAAACTCAATATTGAAAGCCTGGTCCCGGCGTTGAGGATAAATTTTTGAGGGTTGAGCCGGAATCGTTTCTGCCGCATTTCCATTCTCATTATCTGTTGAAACGATCTCTGAAACCTCAGTTGTTTCCGGGATTTCAGTTTCCTCATCTGAAGATTCAAACTCCTCCTCGGCCTGGTCTGTCAGCTCTTCTTTTTTGCGTCCTTTTTTGTGAACAGGCTTTTCTTCTTTCTTGGGATGAATTTTCTTTATGGGTTTTTTATCATTTGATTCTACAATAGCTTCTTCGGTTGTATTACTTGTAGTGGCTTTTACAATACGTTTGCGCTGGCGGGTTTTTCCATCACTGCCAGCCACGGTTTTGGCCCCGGCGATAGCCTGGTTGTCAAGAATCTTGTAGACAAGTTCCTGTTTGTCCATTTTTTTTGCGTTAGGGATTTTGAGCTGTTCAGCAATATCTAACAGCTCGGGAACGATCATGTCGTTCAATTGAAGAATGTCGTACATATAAAATGTTGAGGTTAATCACCAATCTCTTGTCACCAATCTTAAAAAACTGAAATTTTAGGTTAATTGAATGGGAACTCTTAAAAAACTGATCAGCTAACTAAGGGGTAATGAGCTTATCAGGCTGTTTTCTACTGCAATTATACGTCGAAATTACTGAAATCAAAAATTTTTATCCACAGGGTTTTGTTAATGGAGACGGCTTTAATAACCCAATTGATCTGCATCTACCAGAGGAGAATCAGGGGTTCTTCTTTCAATTCACCTTCATGCTCTTTCAATCAGAGAAATCAGTAGTTATCTTTGCCGCTCTTTCATCCGCCGAAGCTTTAGTGGAGGCAGACAAATTTCAGCTATGTTCAATAAAAGAATAAAGATTAAGGAGCTTTTGAATCTTGAGCCAACTAACCAGGAAGTAACGGTAATGGGTTGGGTTCGCACGTTTCGAAATAATCAATTTATCGCGCTAAATGATGGCTCGACCAATACCAATTTGCAAATAGTAGTGGAGCTTGGAAAATATGAAGATGGGTTTTTGAAAAAAATAACTACTTCAGCGGCATTAAAAATTACCGGACTCGCCATTCCATCTTTAGGTAAAGGACAGAAGCTTGAAATAAAAGCAAACAGCATCGAAATCTTAGGAGAGAGTGATGCTGAAAAATATCCGCTTCAACCCAAAAAACACAGCCTGGAATTTTTAAGAGAGATCGCACACCTTCGTTTTCGCACCAATACTTTCGGAGCTGTTTTTCGTGTTCGTCATTCGCTCGCCTTTGCTGTTCATAAATTTTTTAATGATAAAGGTTTTGTTCACATACACACCCCAATAATTACAGCAAGCGATGCAGAAGGTGCGGGCGAAATGTTTCGGGTTACAACACTTCCTGCTGATCATCCGCCAAAAAATGAAGATGGATCAATAAATTTTAAAGAAGATTTTTTTGGCCGCAGCACCAACCTTACAGTCAGTGGACAATTGGAAGGGGAACTCACTGCTACTGCTTTTGGAGATATCTATACATTCGGTCCCACATTTCGCGCAGAGAATTCCAATACAGCAAGACATCTTGCTGAATTCTGGATGATCGAACCCGAAATGGCATTCTGCGACCTGGAAGATAACGCCAACCTCGCCGAAGAATTCATTAAGTATATTGTAAAATATGCAATGAATCACAATCGTGAAGATCTTGAATTCCTTGCACAACGTTTGGCTGAGGAAGAAAAACAACTACCCCAGGATAAACGCAGCGAAATGGGATTGATTGAAAAGCTGGAGTTTGTGACAAATAGTGATTTTGAAAGATTGAATTATAGTGAAGCGATCCATATTTTAAAGGAAAGCAATTACAACAAAAAAAAGAAATTCCAGTTTCCCATTACAGGGTGGGGAATGGATCTGCAAAGCGAGCATGAACGATACCTTGTGGAAAAACATTTTAAAAAACCAGTAATTCTCACCAATTATCCCAAAGAGATCAAAGCATTTTACATGAGACAAAATGATGATGGCAAAACAGTTGCCGCGATGGATATTCTCGCTCCTGGAATTGGTGAAATTGTAGGCGGCTCGCAACGTGAAGAGAGGCTGGAAAAATTAGAACAAAGAATGAAAGAAATGAATGTACCTGTTGACCAGCTTTGGTGGTATCTGGATACAAGAAGATTTGGTACCGTTCCCCATGCGGGTTTCGGACTGGGATTTGAAAGGATGGTTCAGTTTGTAACAGGCATGGGTAATATCAGGGATGTCATTGCATTTCCGCGAACTCCCAAGAGTGCTGAATTCTAAGAAGCTTCAGGCCCTGGGCATTGAGCTTCGATCTCTTCTTCGATAATTTGCAATAATCATTTTTAAGAATTCCGTGACATAAGTCTCACAGCTCACAGCAAAAGGCTTATAGCTTCACTCATGCACACACATAATGGGTAAATGAGAATGGAAAACAAGATCCTTTGTATGACTCTTTTTGAATAAACCTTCAAGTAGTTTATGTTTCTTGGGAATGGTAATCACCAGGTCAAGGTGATTCATCTGTGCAAATTTTTCAATACCAGCTTCTATATTTTCATCTTCTATAAAGTCATATTTGGGATTCAGATCTTCAAGCATTGTATGTAATAAAAGTGATTCTTCGGGAGTTCCAGGTTTAAACTTCGAGTTTTTGTAATCGACATTCAACACATGCAATTCAGCATTAAATTCCTTTACAAAATCTTTTATAAACCGGGTAGGGGTTGTATTCACAACTTCTCTGAAATCACATGCAAAGCCGATCTTTTTTATTGATGAATATTTTTTTCCGGGAGGCACAACAATTACAGGCCAGCTTAAATGTTTTATAGTTGTTAGGGTAGTGCTGCCAAAAAAAACCCGTTCAAGCCCGGTTTCTCCTTTGGTTCCCATCACTACAGCAAAAGGATTGATACGGTTACAAAGATCTTCAAGTTCATCAACGGTATCGCCCAATCTTGTTTCGGCGTAAATTTTTATTGACCCGGCCGTGGTTTGTTCTAAAGATTTTTTTACATCACCCATTTTACTTTCAGCATTTTTCTGAAGATCTTCTATCGATACCAGCACAATTGGAACATCCGTCATGCTAACAGGAACCTGGTAAGCATGAAATAATAAAATACTACTCCCGGTTTCCCGGGCAAGATCAACAGCATAATTCATGGCATTATCTGAAACAGTTGAAAAATCAGTAGGAACAATGATCGTTTTCATTGCTTTGTTTTTTGTAAAGCTAAGCTAACTGAACATTAACTGAAACCGAATGACCAAAGTCAATTCCAGAAATGATATGGAATGTTTTTTAAACTGTATCTCATTACAAAGCTGCTTACATGACCGAATTGAATATTTCAGAACTTTCTCACAAAAAAGCCTGTGTTCTCCCAATGAAGAAAGCCGCTCTGAAAATTGATATGACACCTATGGTGGATCTTGGATTTTTGCTCATTTCATTTTTCATTTTTACAACTGAAATTTCTAAGCCGGCTACTACAAATTTATATATGCCCCATGCCGGTAAAACCATTGACATTGCAGATTCGAAGTCAATCACTATTCTTTTAGCCAATAATGACCGGGTATTTTATTATTATGGCAACCTGGATGATGCAATGCGAAGTAAAAAAATTTTTCAAACATCTTATGATGAAATGAATGGTTTAGGGAGCATCATTCGTCAAAAGCAGGCCGAACTTGAAAAAAGAAATATCGATAAAAAAGAATTAGTTGTTCTCATTGAACCGGGCAAGGAATGCTCTTACAAAAATGTGGTCAATACTTTGGACGAAATGCTTATCAATAAAGTAACAAAATATGTCATTATTGACCCCGGGAAAAAAGAGGAGACTCTTTTAAAAGGCGATTTTTAATGGCCGCTCATGCCATTTTTTATTCCATTCATAAATTTTTTACTTTTTTCATTACTTAATTATTTTTCGCCAAAATCCTCTACAGCCCTTGATTACAGGTCAAAAAACTCATTATTTCATAAACTATTACTAAAAAATATTTAGTACCATGTGTTACACAGTACCAAATATTACCTTATCTTTGTGTTGTTAAGTTGATTTTTGAGGAATAATTAAACGAATATGAACATAGAAAATACACAAAGCCAGATGAGGAAAGGGATTCTTGAATTCTGCATCCTTTCTATTATTCGCCGGGGTGAGGCCTATCCCAGCGATATAGTAGAAGAAATGAAAACCTCCGGCCTGCACATTTTGGAAGGTACATTGTATCCGCTGCTTACAAGATTGAAAAATGCCGAAATGCTAACCTACCGCTGGGT
>JBIOGV010000046.1:0-17839 GCA_044448365.1 Chitinophagales bacterium | reverse complement strand
TCGCTATCATGATATGCATTGGTTGCGCATTGACAGGTATTTTGTGAGTGATGAAAAAAATCCTGATGACCTTGCAGCTGTGCTTTTTCAACCCATGCTTTGCCAGCATTGCGATAATGCGCCTTGCGAAAATGTTTGCCCTGTTTCAGCAACCAATCATAATAGCGAAGGCCTGAACCAAATGGTTTATAATCGTTGTATCGGAACAAGATATTGCGCCAACAACTGTCCCTATAAAGTGCGTCGGTTCAACTGGGCTGATTATACAGGCGCCGATAGTTTTCCTAACAACCAGGATCAGTGGATCGTTGGTAAACTTGATGAAGTAGTAACGGAACAAATGATGGACGACCTGACACGAATGGTATTGAACCCTGATGTAACCGTTCGCAGCCGCGGTGTAATGGAAAAGTGTTCTTTCTGTGTACAGCGTTTGCAGGAAGTAAAGCTAAATGCAAAGAAAGAAGATCGTATAATAAAGGATGGTGAGGCGAAGACCGCTTGTATGCAGGCTTGTCCTACTGATGCGATAGTTTTTGGCGATGTGCATGATAAAGAAAGCAGGATATCGAAAATGCGTGAAGAAAATGAATTGCGTACATTTTATGTGATCGAGCAATTGCATACTTTGCCAAATATTAATTACCTGGCAAAACTGAGAAATACGGATGAGATCATTGAACCGAAGAAAGAAGGTTAATGTGAATGATATTGACAATTGACGACAAGCTGAATAGAGAAGAGAACGTACAAGAGTGCGACGCAACGAAGATGAATAAAGAACAGAAAGTTGACTAAATAAATAAAATAAAAAGCTAGAAGCTTAGAGCTAACAGCTAAAAGCTAAAACAATATGTCATTACTCCGGTACGAATCACAGGTTAGAGCACCACTGGTAGAAGGAACAAAAGACTATCACCAGGTGACTGCAGATATTTGCAGACCGGTGGAAGCAAGACCAAGCCGTTTGTGGTGGATCGGTTTTATTGTTTCTGTTCTTCTTCTTTGTTTCGGTATCCTTTCTGTAACCATGGAAGTGATCTATGGTGTGGGTCAATGGAATCTGAATAAAACGGTAGGCTGGGGTTGGGACATCACCAATTTTGTATGGTGGATCGGTATTGGTCATGCAGGTACGCTGATCTCTGCCATCTTATTGTTGTTTCGGCAAGGTTGGCGAACAGGTGTAAACCGTGCAGCAGAAGCCATGACAATTTTTGCTGTGATGTGTGCGGGTCAATTCCCTATCTGGCACATGGGTCGTGTATGGCTGGCTTTTTTTGTATTGCCATATCCAAATACCCGTGGCGCTCTGTGGCCAAATTTTAATTCGGCCCTGTTGTGGGATGTATTTGCCATCTCAACTTATTTTACCGTATCCTTATTATTCTGGTATAGCGGTTTGCTTCCCGATCTTGCCACTCTTCGCGATCGTGCAAAATTGAAATGGAGAAAATTGTTTTATGGAGTAGCCTCGTTTGGGTGGAGCGGCTCAACAAAACACTGGCAGCGTTTTGAAACGCTGGCCCTGGTGTTAGCAGGTTTGAGCACACCACTTGTATTGTCTGTGCATACGATCGTATCATTTGACTTTGCAACATCAGTAGTTCCCGGGTGGCACACAACAATCTTTCCTCCTTATTTTGTCGCCGGCGCGATCTTCTCCGGTTTTGCCATGGTGCAAACCCTGTTGGTCGTAACAAGAAAAGTTTTATCTCTTGAAGAATATATCACTATCGAGCACATTGAAGTAATGAATAAGATCATTGTACTTACAGGGTCGATTGTGGGAATCGCATACTTAACGGAATTGTTTATTGCATGGTATAGCGTAAACCCTTATGAAAATTTTGCGTTTATGAAGAACAGGGTTGATCTTTCCAGCCCTTATGGATGGAGCTATTATATAATGATGGGATGTAACGTTTTGTCGCCCCAGATTTTCTGGTTAAGAAAGATGAGACGCAATCTTTTGGTTACTTTCTTTATGAGCATTCTTGTAAACATTGGTATGTGGTTCGAACGGTTTGTTATCATTGTTACTTCTGTTTATCGTGATTATCTGCCCTCTGCGTGGAGCACTTATTACAGACCCACAATTTGGGAAGTTGGTTTTTACCTGGGAACATTTGGATTGTTTTTTACCTGCTTCTTTTTATTTGCTAAATTTTTCCCGGTAGTAGCACTGGCGGAAATTAAACATATATTAAAACGCAGCGGGGAAAGTTATAAGCAGAAAATGGATGAAGTAGAGCATGAAGAAGTAGAAGAATTCGTGGGAAAACATGGTCATGATCATGGAGCATAGGCCCCTGTCCCCTAAAGGGGGACTTAGGTTGAATCTGAATTGTTCAACTAAAAGAGAAAGGAAATTATTTTTTAATCATCTTGAGCTTTAAAAAAGCGAAAAGCTAAACTGGATACAAAGTTCAAGATTTAAAAGTCCCTTTAGGGATTTAGGGTATGGCAATCAAAAAATTTGTTGTTGGAAGTTTTGATGATGAGTCGATATTATTTCCTGCGGTAAAGAAAGTGCGTCGCTCGGGATATAAAATTCATGATGTGTTCACTCCATTTCCGATTCATGGTTTGGATAAAGCTCTTGGTTTGAAAGATACCGATCTGGATACTGCCGGATTCATTTACGGAATCACAGGAACGGCCACGGCCCTTGGTTTCATCAGTTGGGTATTTACATCTGACTGGCCATTGAACCTTGGTGGCAAGCCACATTTTGCATTGCCTGCATGGATACCTATAACTTTCGAGCTGACAGTTTTGTTCGCATCCGTCGGGATGTTTCTTACTTTTTGTTACCTGTGCCAGGTTGCTCCTTTTGTAAAAAAGGATCATTTTAATCTTCGTTCTACGGATGATTTGTTTGTAATGGCTTTGGAGTGTACCGATAAAACAAATGAAGCAGAAACAGTTGCTTTTTTACAAAGCCTTGGAGCGAAGGATGTGAAAGTTGACCGGAAGGAAACAAGATGGTGGTTGGGAAGATATGACAGGGAAACCAAAATGTTTGGAATGAAGGAAACAGAAGCAGCGGTATAAAATATTAATAAAACATGATGAAGACTTTTTTTGGAATAGCATTTATTTTTTTGACAGTATTGATCACCTCGTGCAATGATGTTCGTCGTGATCCCGGGAGGGTGTATATGCCGGACATGGCATATAGCAGGGCGCTTGAGACTTATGCAAAGCCGGACTCTACAAAGTTTACAAATGATCTTTCAGACTTGGGTGAAGGCAAAATTTATTATGATGCTATGCCGGTAATGGGTACAATGGCCCGTGGTGATGAAATGCCGTTTCCTTATTCACTGGATAAACCCGGCGACACAACAAACTATGTGGCTTCAAAACAATTTCAAAACCCTGTACCTGCGTTGAATGATGTGCAAATGAAAGAAGCTGAAAGATTGTATTTGGTGAATTGTGGTATTTGCCATGGGATGAAATTGGATGGTAATGGCCCATTATATAAAGATGGCAATGGTCCTTTTCCATCAAAACCTGCAACACTGGCAGGCGATCCAAAATATGACTCTATGCCCGAAGGCCAGATGTTTTATTCAGTTACTTATGGAAAGAATGCAATGGGAAGCTATGCTTCCCAGATAACATCAAAGCAACGCTGGATGATCATTCATTATATTAAAGCTCAGCAAGCTGCAAAAAAAACGAATGCCCAGCCATCAACTTCAGTTGATAGTAGCAGTAGTAAAACGGTAAAGAAAGATAGTACAGGGACTAAAAAATAAAAAGCTTACGGCTTAAGACTAACAGCTAAAAGCTAAACGATATGGCAATCAAAGAACAATTTGTAATACCAAAAAGATATAATACCTGGTCGATGGGATTGATGGCGATAGGTATCTTATCTGTGATCATTTTATTTATTACACATGGTGCAAAATCTGATCAGCATGAACAGGCCAGGTTTTGGGGAAGTCTTTTGCAGAATAGTGTTTATTTTTTACTGGTTACAAATGCTGCTATGTTTTTTATTTGTGCAACTACACTGGCATGGGGTGGATGGCAAATAAGTTTTCGCAGGGTAACCGAAGCTATTTCAACAGCTGTACCTGTAATTGGGGTGATCTCAATTGTTATTATGTTCATTCTTGTATTCGGAAATAATCATGTTATTTACCAATGGGCAGACCCGGATAAGATAAAAGACAGCCATGAATTACAATCCAAATCACCTTTTTTAAATAAAGGATTTTTTGCAGTATGGACCCTGCTCACTGTAACACTGTGGTATTTAATTGGCGCAAAAATGCGCAACCTTTCCCGCAGTATTGATGACAAATCCTTAAGTATTGAAGAAGGGAAAAAATTTACCTGGTCAAATACGGTATGGGCTGCTATTTATTTAGTGGTTTTTGCACTTACGGTGATGTCAACCATTCCCTGGCTCTGGCTTATGAGTATTGATTCAAAATGGTACTCTACTATGTATAGCTGGTACACATGGGCAAGCACATTTGTACCCGCCTGTGCATTAATTGCCATTTTTGTGATCTATTTAAAAAACCAGGGTTACCTCGAGCTCACTAATGAAGAACATCTGCATGATCTTGGAAAATTCATGTTCGCGTTTTCAATTTTCTGGACCTATTTGTGGTTTTCGCAATACATGCTGATATGGTATAGCAATCAGCCCGAAGAAACAATTTATTTTAAACCCCGGGTGCAGGGACCATTCAGGGGAATTTTCTTTTTGAACCTGGTCATCAATTTTGTTGCACCCATATTAATATTAATGAAGAGAGGGTCAAAACGGAATTATGCAACAATGACATTTATGTGTGTATTACTAATATTTGGCCATTGGCTCGATTTTTTTCAAATGGTTTTCCCGGGACCGATGAAAGACCCGGTTACCGGTCAAACACATGTACCATTCATGTTGTATGATTTTGGAGTTGGACTTGGATTTGTTGGATTGATCATGTTTGTAATGGCAAGATCATTGAGCAAATACCCAATGATCATAAAACATCATCCGTTTATTAAAGAGAGCATTATACATCATACGTAAGCCTCCACCTAAGCCCTCTCCAAAGTAGAGGACTTTCGTAGAGCATAAAGTTCTTATTTAAAAATAATTTTTCGAAAATTGGCCTTGTGGGTTGGTGGCCTTCTCCTTTGGAGAAGATCGGGATGAGGCCTTTAATTGTTGAATTTGTATGCAGACTTTTTTTATCATATTGATTCTCGCATTTGGATTTTTGATCACATTCCAGATAGCAAAGGCAAGTGAGTATGTTGCCGTATTGCGGGGAGAAGACAAAGCGAAAAAGCAAACCAATCGTATCAATGCATTTTTATTGCTGGCGTTTTTGGTAATAGGACTTATAGGTGTTTATTATTGTAATGAAAGATTGAAGGGCAAAATATTGGGAGAATCCTCCTCAGTGCAGGGAGACAAGATCGATACGATGCTTTATATAACTCTTGCCATTACCGGTATCGTTTTCTTTATTACTCAAATATTATTATTCTGGTTCGCTTTCAAATACCAGGAATCCGATAAAAGAAAGGCTTATTATTATCCGCACAACAATAAACTTGAAGTGATCTGGACCGTTATCCCTGCTCTTGCCTTAACAGTTCTTGTTGGTTTTGGTATTTATTATTGGTTTAAAATTACAGGTGATCCGCCCCAGGATGCAATGCAGGTGGAAGTTACGGGCAGCCAGTTCAAATGGGAATTCAGGTACCCGGGTAAAGATGGGGTGTTTGGTAAAAAATATTATAAAGAAATAAACCCTGAAAAAAGCAATCCTCTTGGCCAATTATGGGATGATCCTTATAATCACGATGATGTTGTTGTTACAGGCGAAATGCATATTGTAGTAAACAAACCTGTTAAATTAATAATAGGTTCAAAGGATGTTATTCATGATGTTGGATTATCTCAGTTCAGAATGAAAATGGATGCGGTTCCGGGCACACCTACAACCATGTGGTTTACTCCAAAATATACTACAAGGCAAATGGCTGAAAAAACCGGGGACCCGGATTTTGTATATGAAATTTCCTGTGACCAAATGTGTGGCAAAGGACATTATGGAATGCGCGGGGTTATCATTGTTGAAACACAGGAAGAGTTCGACAGGTGGATCATTTCAAAACCACCGCAATATGTAGCAGCACACCCTGAATCGGTTCCTCAAAAAGCACAGGCGGATACAACAAAGGTTGTAGCAGCTAATTTGAAAAAATAGTTTGAGAGACTTGTCTCTTTTTAAAATAAAGAATTATGAGTAACGAAGAAAATATTCATGGTCAATCTGAAATTGTGACGACGCATGATATTCATCATGATGAGCACCATGTACATCATCATAAGGAAACATTTATTACTAAATATATTTTCAGCCAGGATCATAAAACGATCGGTAAGCAATTTTTGATTACCGGCATTGCCTGGGCAATCATTGGTGGTTTATTTTCTGTATTGTTTCGCCTGCAACTGGGTTTCCCGGATCAAACTTTTCCTATTCTTGAAACATTTTTCGGGCACTATGCAAAAGGCGGACAGATTCAACCGGAATTTTATTATGCATTGATCACCATGCACGGCACCGTGCTTGTATTTTTTGTATTGACAGCAGGTCTTAGCGGAACCTTTGCGAATCTTCTTATTCCTTTGCAATGCGGCGCAAGGGATATGGCTTCACCGTTCCTTAATATGCTATCCTATTGGTTTTTCTTTATGGCGAGTGTAGTAATGATTTCATCTTTGTTTGTCAGTACCGGCCCTGCAAGTGGCGGATGGACAATGTATCCTCCTTTGAGTGCTTTGGGAGCCGCAAACCCGGGATCTAAACTGGGTACCGATCTATGGCTGATAGCAATGGCATTGTTTGTTGTTTCATCATTACTCGGCGGGTTGAATTATATTTCTACCATTCTGAACATGCGCACCAAGGGCATGAGCATGACCAGATTGCCACTTACCATCTGGGCGATATTTTTTACAGCCATATTAGGTGTATTATCATTCCCCGTTTTACTTTCAGGATTCATTCTTTTATTATTCGATCGCAATCTTGGAACAAGTTTCTATTTGAGTGATATTTTTATTTCACAAACAGGACAGGCTTTGCCAAATGAAGGCGGCAGCGCTATTTTATACCAACACTTATTCTGGTTTCTTGGCCATCCTGAAGTGTACATTATCATTTTACCATCGATGGGTATCGTTTCCGAAGTGTTAGCGGTGAATTCCCGGAAACCCATATTCGGTTACATGGCCATGGTGGGTTCGCTTTTTGCGATCACCGTTCTTGCGTTCCTTGTGTGGGCGCATCATATGTTTGTTACGGGACTAAATCCTTTTCTTGGTTCAGTCTTCGTATTGTTAACATTATTGATTGCGGTGCCTTCGGCGATCAAAGTATTTAACTGGCTCACTACTTTGTGGAGAGGAAATATCAGGTTTACACCGGCCACTTTATTCGGGATCGGTTTTGTGAGTCTTTTTATTTCGGGTGGTTTAACAGGTGTCTTTCTCGGCAACTCGACGATAGATATTCATTTGCACGATACAAAATTTATCGTGGCACATTTCCATATTGTGATGGGTGTTGCATCATTCTTCGGAATGTTTGCAGGAGTGTATCATTGGTTTCCAAAAATGTTTGGACGTTATTTGAATAGCACACTTGGATTTATTCATTTCTGGGTAACAATGATCGGCGCTTATCTGATCTTCTGGCCCATGCATTATGAAGGCCTGGCCGGCGTTCCGCGACGTTACCTGGATCTTAGCGGATGGCACAACTTTAATAAGTTTGGCGATCTGAATAAAATGATCACGGTTGTTTCTATTATTGTTTTTGCCATGCAGCTGATGTTTATATTCAATTTCTTCTATTCGATCTTTAAAGGAAGAAAAGTACGACATCAAAATCCCTGGGGTTCAAATACACTTGAATGGACAACACCTATTCGCCCAGGTCATGGCAACTGGACGGGAGAAATTCCGGAAGTTCATCGCTGGGCCTATGATTATGGTAAGGATGGAAGAGAATTTATCCCCCAAACAGAGCCGATCGGAAAGGATGAGAGTCATCATTAAGTGAGTAAAGTTTATGAAAGAGATCGTAGCTATTGAAACGTATAAAAGTGAAGGTATTTTGATCAATAAGCTGAAAGATTATTCTCAGCTTATAAAACCTTCTTTGAGCATCATGGTTGTGTTTAGCAGTATGATCAGTTATTTGCTGGCACCAAAAATTGTTGCCTATGACTGGAAAATGATCATATTGTTTTTTGTAGCCGGAATCTTAGTAACCGGGAGCGCTAATGCCATGAACCAGGTTGTAGAAAAAGATACGGATGCGGTAATGAAACGTACCGCAAAACGACCGGTTGCCGCAGGAAGAATGACAGTAAGGGAAGGATGGGCTTTTGCGATCATTACAGGGGTTATTGGAATTTTAATGCTTGGAAATTTTTTTAATTGGTTATCGGCAGGCATTGCTTTATTCAGTTTATTCCTGTACGCATTTATTTATACGCCGTTGAAAAAAGTAAGTTCGATTTCAGTTATAGTGGGTGCAGTTCCGGGTGCGTTGCCTTGTTTGATCGGTTGGGCTGCGGGCAATGATGCATTAACAAGAGGAGGGTGGATCCTGTTCCTGTTGCAATTCATGTGGCAGTTCCCTCATTTCTGGGCGATTGCCTGGATTGCGTATAATGATTATTCAAGAGCGGGTTTCAAATTATTGCCGAATGAATCGGGACCAACAAGATATACAGCCGTGCAAACGATCATATACTCTTTATTGCTGATACCCATTGGAGTGATCCCATATTTTATCGGGATGAGTGGAATAGTAAGTCTGGTAATTGTTTCACTGGCAAATGTTTTTATGGTTTGGAGATGTGTGCAATTATACAGGAATATGGATGTTTCAAGTGCAAGACGGGTAATGTTCAGCAGTTATATTTATTTACCGGTTGTATTGCTGGCATTATTGGCTGATAAAATAGTTTAATTTTTTTAGAAAACATAAAGTGTAATGGCCATAGTGGTTGAACAAACACAACAACAAAAAAGAATTCATCCCCATAAATTTACTTTGTGGGTAGCCATAGGAAGCATCATCATGATGTTTGCCGGACTGACCAGTGCCTACATTGTAAAAAGCAACCAGTCCGGTTGGCAATCCATTGAGATGCCCAGGATCTTCTGGTATTCAACGGGAACGATTTTATTAAGCAGTGTGACGATGCAAATGGCGTTGAGATCTTTCAAACAAAGGCAGATGAATAATTACCGCTTCTTAGTAGTGGGAACATTTTTACTCGGAGTTGTTTTTGTGATTTTGCAATGGATAGGATTCCGGCAGCTATGGGCCAGCGGGGTAAGGTTCAGGGGTTCTTCGGGCGGTGGACAATTTCTGTATGTGATTGCCGGCCTTCATGCGTTGCATGTGCTGGGGGGAGTCATTGCATTGATGTTGATGTTTATAAAAGCATTTTTAGGAAGAATAAAATTATATGGCAGTGTGCCGGTTGAAATAATGGCAACCTACTGGCATTTTGTAGATGTTCTTTGGATATACCTGCTGGTATTTTTTATTTGGATGGGGTAGTGAATAATGAATGGTCAATATTATTCACAACTGATAATTGACCACTGACAAAAAGTTGAATAGAATTACCGGAGGCTGAAGTGTGCGACGCAACGAAAGATGAGAAGAGATATAAAAGCTGG
The DNA here is from genome assembly GCA_044448365.1 of Chitinophagales bacterium. Taxonomy (GTDB): domain Bacteria; phylum Bacteroidota; class Bacteroidia; order Chitinophagales; family Chitinophagaceae; genus VBAU01. The sequence goes on along the minus strand of JBIOGV010000046.1, from coordinate 8,091 downwards.
TAACATAAAAATAAAATTCAAACACAGACATGGCAACCACGGCAGTTAGTCAGCATCAAACGAAATGGTGGAGCGGAGGTAAAAGTCCGTTCAATGTTGAATACGGGAAATTAATGATGTGGTATTTTTTGATGAGTGATTCGTTCACATTTGGAGCATTTCTGATCTCCTACGGAAGCATACGATTCAGCCAGAATTACTGGCCAAGCCCAAGCTATGTTTTCAATACATTTCCCGGTGCGGGTGAAACAAATCTGCCGCTTGCATTTGTAAGCCTGATGACCTTTATTCTGATCATGAGTTCTGTAACGATGGTTTTAGCAGTTCATGAAGGGCATCATGGAAATAAAAATGGAGTTGTAAAATGGATGGCCTGGACCATTGTTGGCGGTTTATGTTTTTTGAGTTGCCAGGCATGGGAGTGGAATCACCTGATCACAGGAGAACACATCGTGTTGACGGATAAAAATACTTTGGATGTAATAGGACAGACTATGGGTGGTAATCCATGGGGAGTCCATGTTGATCCGGGAATTGCTCTTGAAGCGCTGAAATTGACTTCTGTTGAAAACCTCGCAAAAGTTGTTCATGCACAGGATCATTCTCATACCATACAACAATTGTCTGCAATGAACAAGGAACAATTACAGGGGATGATTAATATAAATGAGCTGCATGTAACTCAGAAAGGACCTATTGCATTTGGAGGATATTTCTTTGGCATAACGGGTTTTCATGGATTCCATGTTTTCTCAGGAGTTATTATAAATACAATCATGCTGATCATGGCGAAAACAGGAGTATTTGAAAGAAGAGGCCATTACCTGATGATTGAAAAAGCAGGATTATACTGGCATTTTGTGGATTTGGTTTGGGTATTTGTGTTTCTTTGTTTTTATCTTATTTAGAAATCACAAATAATATTGAAAATAGCAAAGAGTGCGACACTGCTAAATAAAATAATTTATCATTTGAGATTTGGAATTTTTTATTTGGAATCTTAATTTGTCTATATGGAGCATGCAAACGTTGCAACTGAAATAACGATTCATCACGAACCCTCGGGAAGTACAAAACGCATATGGAAGGTGTTTTGGATACTATTGATCATTACAATGGTTGAGTTAGGTCTTGGTTTAAGCTTATATGCGTTGAATCTGCCGGAAGGTTTAAGACAGCATTTGATAAAGGGTGTGATCATCGTTTTATCGTTGGCTAAGGCATATTATATTGTTTCGGTTTTTATGCACCTCGGAGATGAGATCCGTAATATGATCATGACCATTGTTGTTCCGCTGACTTTATTTATCTGGTTCATTCTTGCATTTATTTATGATGGCAATTCATATAAAAATCTGAGAAACAAATACGACAGATTTTACAAAGAAAGAACAATCGTTGCCAGGCCCGGGAAAGATACTGTGACTGTAAAACCGGGAGGCAAGGATTAAGAATTTTTATTGTGATAATTTTATTGAAACCTCGACCACTGTCCCGTTTAGGCGGAATGGTGGTTTATAATTTTATTCTGAGTGAATAAAAAAGCAATCTATGCTATTATCATTGCCCTGGTCGTGCCGCTGGTGATATTTCTATACATTAATTCACTTCCGAAAGCTGCCATACCAAAACCCCTGTTTTATGATAGTGTAAGCTCTGCTATCAAGAACGGGAAACAGAAAAATGATACATCCTGGCACCATATACCTGATTTTAAACTAACCAATCAGCTTGGGCAAATTGTTTCTTTGAGTGATTTAAAAAGAATAAATCAAAACGATACTGATGGAAGAATTGTTGTGGCTGATTTCTTTTACACCCATTGTCCGACTATTTGCCCGGTGATGACCAGGAATATGAAGCGATTGCAAAATTCGGTTAAGAAGGCTGTTGACATTGATGGCAAGCAAACTGAATTGGTTCAATTTATTTCCTTTAGCATCGACCCGGGACGAGATTCGGCAGCTGCTTTAAAAAAATGGGCTGATCGTTTTCAGATCGATCCCTCCAACTGGTGGTTGCTGACCGGTGATAAGAAAACCATTTATGACCTTTCCCTAAAACATATGAATCTTGCTGTGCAGGACCCTGGCATTGATTCTTCATTTCCTCATACGGATATTTTTGTATTGCTCGATCGAAATGGAGTGATCAGGGTTAGGCGAGATAAAGATGGCAACCCGCTTTTGTATCATGGTTTGGATTCAGCTTCATTGGCTAATTTATCGGAAGATATTGTTTTGCTTTCTTTGGAAAAAGATCCTAAGAAGAAAAGTTTTTTAGCCGGGCAGCTTACGATAATAGCCGTTTCCATGCTTATTACGTTCGTGATCGTCGGAATATTTTTATTCTTGTACAGAAAAAAATTTGCACAACATTAGATTATGTTACCCGCCACCTGGAAGAAGAATGACAGAAAAGCTGCAGTTTTAATTGTATCATTTTCAGTAATTGTTTTTGCTGCTGTATCTGTAGTAAGCCGGGCGACTATTAAAATTGATCTTGGGTTTAATCCGCATGTATTTGCCGAAGCTAACGCAGTCATTAATTCAATTGTGGCAATATTATTAATCGGCGGATTGATAGCCGTGAAAAGCAAAAGATATTTTTTGCATAAGGGCATTATGCTTACATCAATGGCCTTATCCATTCTTTTTTTAATAAGCTATATCTGTCATCATTTATTTGCAGGGGAGGCAAGATTTGGTGATAGTAATCATGATGGCCTATTGAGTACAATAGAAAAAACGAATGCCGGTTCTGCAAGATTTATTTATTATTTTATTTTAGGAACTCATATCCCCCTGGCAGGAATCGTTTTACCATTTATTCTTTTTACAGCTTACCGGGCATTGATCGGTGAATTTGATAAACATAAAAAACTGGTAAGGATCACCTGGCCCCTTTGGTTTTATGTTGCTGTTACCGGCGTGATCGTTTATATAATGATCCATCCTTATTATAGCTGATCATAGAATAAGTAATCCATAACACTACTGATCAAAAAATGCACGGAACATAATTTCGCTAAGCGAGTTTACTTTTCTTTTCTTCAAAATATAGTCCTGTCCTGTATTGCATAAGTTTCGACGGAATAAAATATTGATTCAGCTAAAATTGAAATCTGAACGCCGTTGTTAACCCTTGAAAACGCGTAATCCAATCTTCTAAAGATCAAAACCCTTATGAAAATTCCACTGCTCCTGAGTGGGGATTTTTTTTGCGATTAGTTCAAAAGCCTAATTCCTTTACAGGGTCCCAGAATAGTTTTTCAAAATCAATAATGGTATCATTCTTTACATTCACACCTTCTTTTTTTAAAAGCATTTCCATTTGGTCAGGGTCATCAAAATGATGTTTGCCACTCAGCATGCCATTCCTGTTTACTACCCGGTGTGCCGGCACTTTTGGTCTTACTTTTCCTGATCCATTCATAGCCCAACCCACCATTCGTGCAGACATTTTAGTCCCGAGACATTTTGCAATGGCTCCATAAGAAGTTACTCTTCCCTTTGGGATCTGCCTGGCTACTTCGTACACCAGCTCAAAAAAATTTTCATCTTTTTTACCTGAAGGCTTTATTGATTTTAGTTTTATCGCTGTTGTTTTTTTTCCCGGCATATGAATAAAATTATTTAGTATCGTTAACCCGTAGTGCGATTAATAAAAATGAAATTATAAACGGTCAGGTTAATCTATGCTTTGACGAAAATAGGAGAAAAACGTTGTGCACCTTGTGAATACTTGGTGTCCTTTGTGACCTTTTTTGGACACAAAGGACACAAACCTGCCTGGCGGCAGACAGGGAGCCACAAAGAACACTAAGAATAAAATCAATCGCACTACGGGTTATCGTTATTTTTTTTCTTTAAAACTATGGATCGCCTCGGTTCGGGAACATTTTCATAATTGTAAGGACAATGCAAACAACCCATACCACAACAATAGCCTTTTTCTTTATGATATCGTTCGGTCAATACTATAAAACCTTCTTCATTAATATAATAATGCACTCCCTCAATTAATTCATCATTCTTCATGTTTGAATAATCGTTTTAATTCTTCATCCATTTCTTTTCCCGGCAATTGTTGGGGTAAAGAAAAGCATAAATAATGGATGCGGTTGCTTTCGGCTATGTCCAGCAATTCATAATGAGTCTTTATTTTTAATTCATCAGCTAAATTTTGTTGCTGGTATAAATCATTAGTATCTGTATGCAATACACAATGATACATTTCAATCATGATTTTTGTAAAATGATACAGATCGGGGCTATCGGTTTTTAAATGTATATAACCGCCGGCTGCAAGAAATTGTTGATACAACCGGAGAAATTTGGGATGAGTCAAACGTTTTTTTGCTTTTGATTTTCTCAATTGAGGATCAGGAAAAGTGAGCCAGATCTCAGCCACTTCATCTTTTTGAAAGTATTCATTTATGCAGTCGATTTGGGTTCTCAGGAAAGCAACATTTTGCATTTTATTTTCCAAAGCTTTTTTTGCACCTACCCAGATACGATTGCCTTTCAGATCGACTCCTATAAAATTTTTATCGGGATAAAGTGAACCAAGACCTACAGCATACTCTCCTTTGCCACAAGCCAGTTCCAGGACAACAGGATTTTTATTTTTTAAAAAATCATTCCATTTTCCCCTTATATTTTTTGGGAACTGCAGCACATTTGGAAACGTTTCGAGCTCTGCAAACCGTATTAACTTTTTGTATCCCATGCCAGCGCAAAAATAAAAGAATCAAGTAAAGGAGATGAGGCCGGGTTGGGATGTTGGGTAATAAAAAAGAAAAGCCCCCGGTGCATTCCGAAGGGCTAATACAAGCAATGAGAAAACTATTCGCTGTAGGGGGAGGACTCGAACCTCCACGGGGCAGTTAGCAAAAATGCAAAGTTTAGTGGTCAACCCTGGTCGGCCTTACCAATGGTAACGTCGGCTCTACACTTTGTTTGTACTGGATCCCCCACCCCCGAGACAAGAGGGCATGTCTGCCAAAGGTTTCATCACCCCACAGTATGTATCGCGGATAAAAGGATTTATTATGATTACGCTGATAATCCATTCAGATCTGCGAAATACGTTATAAAGAACTGATGGGTCAAAATTAAGCAAATAGGGCCTTTTGCTCCAAATTATTCAATAAATATTTTGAAATTATAGATATTGTTCAAATATTTGCTTATAATTTGAATTATTTTCAAAATGAAAGTGTAAAATGGCTGCCAAATTAAATCTTGACAAACTGGATCTGCAGATCATTCATCACATGATGGAAGATGCTGAGATCTCTTATGCCGATCTTGGTAAGAAATTATTTGTTTCCGGGGGTACTATTCATGTTCGTATCAAAAAGCTTCAGGAAGCCGGTATTGTTAAAGGTACAAAACTCAGTGTAGATCTCAAGCAACTGGGTCATGATGTTATTGCATTCATCGGAATCTATCTCGAGAAAAGTTCCTTGTATGATGCCGTGGAAAAAGAGTTGCAAAAAATCCCTGAGATCGTACGGCTCAATTATACAACCGGCAATTACAGCATGTTTGCAGAAATAGTTTGTAAGGACATTACCCAATTAAGATATGTTCTTCACGACCAGTTACAAAAAATAAAAGGTATCGAACGAACGGAAACATTTATTTCTTTGGAAGAAAGTTTCAGCCGGAATGCAAAAGTTTTGAATTGATTTTTATGTTGCCAGCTTTAGTACTACTATCATCGCCTGTTGCGTCGCACACTTCGGCGTCCTGTAATTCTAATCAGCAAGTTCGGATATTGACATATTGGGATATTGAGATATTAAAATATCCTGATATCCCAATATCTTTCTCAATTCCCCGCACTTACCACTCCTTACTCACCACTTGCCATTCTTCATGAGCCATTCGAAATTTTATTCATCGTTAGTACTGTTGATCATTTTGAATGTTATCATCAAACCCATCTGGATCTTTGGTATTGACCGGCAGGTGCAAAACATAACAGGAGTGGCAGCATATGGAACCTATTTTTCTTTATTAAATCTTTCTATTGTTTTTGGATTTTTACTCGATTGGGGATTGAACAATTTCATAAATCGTGAGCTAGCCGCAAAAAAAACCGAATTGCAACAACAACTGGGCAGTTTATTATTGCTGAAGTTCTTATTTTTTTTTATTTACATTATAGTTGTAACTGCGGTTGCCCAACTATCTGGTGTTAAACGTTGGGATATTTTATTCGGCGTTATCAGTATTCAGTTCCTGACCTTTTTATTTTTGTTTCTCCGGAATGTGATCACGGCCAATCAATGGTTTAAAACCGATGCCTGGTTATCTGTACTCGATAAAACACTGATGATATTTGCCTGTGGAGCATTCATTTTTTTCTCTCCTCTTTTTGGCTCCATAAGTATCCAAAGATTCATAACGGCTCAAATTGTTTGTACGATCATTGCGACGTTTATTGTGTTCATTATCTTATTATACAGGGGAATTGTTTTTAGAAAACCGTCATTCCAATTTTTTAAGCGAACTGTTATTTTATCCGTTCTTCCCTTTGCCATTACTATTTTTCTGATGTCCATTCATATTCGGCTGGATGGTTTTTTATTAGAAAGACTTCATCACAATGGTGCTCATGAAGCCGGCATCTACGCGGCGGCCTATCGCTTGCTGGATGCATCGAATATGGTTGGCTATTTGATAGCATCCTTTTTTATGCCGTTCATGGCAAGGCTTTGGAGCGAAAATAAACCCTTGCAGGAAATAGTTTTGCAAACCCGTCATCTGCAGTTGATGTTTGCCATAACCGTTGCGGCAATTACCATAATGCTGGCCCCGTCACTCCAAAAAATTCTTTACCATAGGGATGATGCTTACGGAGTACAGATTTTACAATGGTGCTTACCCGCTTTGATCGGATATGGGTTTACGCAAGTATACGGAACGGTAATGACAGCAACAGGAAACATTGTTGCCTTTTGTTATTTGAATGGTGCGGCTGTATTGATCAATGTGATCATGAATCTATTTTTAATCCCGGGATATGGCGCTTTTGGTTGCTGTATTTCTGCTCTCAGCAGTCAGTTTTTTCTCGGTATATCAACTATGATCTTCGTTCATCAGAAATTAAGAATGCCGGCAGGGGCCGGATCTTTGATCTTTTATTTATTGAATGGATTAATTATTTGCGGGGTTTTATATGCTTTAATGAAAACTCCCGTTAATGCATTTTTACTGATACCATTGGCTGTCTTAATCAGCTTTTTGATCATGTGGCTTGGTAAACTGATCTCTTTAAATAGCTGGTTAAATTTTCTAAAAAAACAATAGCTTCAATTCTAAAAACAAATCAATGCCTGATTTATTTGATATTTTTCTGCGCTGGTGGAAACAGATTTTTTCACTGGTGGTCATTGCCACTGTGGTTGCCATCATTATTGTTTTTTTGATTGCTGAAAAATACCTGGGTACCGCCACCGCTTTACCTGCGCCAACATACGCTACAGATAAAACGGGTGTATTCAGTCAAAATCTCCAGGGCCTGTATTCTTCACTGGGTTCACCAGATGATCTGGATAGAATTCTTGGAACTGCCCGGCTTGATACAGTCTATATTGCAGTAGCCGGTCAACTGGATCTTGCGAAACATTACCACATTGAAAATGATACTGCATCCTTGAGAAAGGCCGCCTGTTTTTTGAAAAGGAGAACAAAAGTCATTAAGAACGATTATGGAGAATTGCAGGTAAAGGTTTGGGATGTTGACAAAAATCTTGCTTCCAGCCTGGCAAATGCAATTATGGGGAAGCTACAACAGGTACACCAGGATGTTCAAACAGCAAATAATGCAATGATGCTTTCAAAGATCAACGATGAGTATGCCGAAAAAAAAATTGATTATCAGAAATTATCGGATTCATTGCAACATTCGAATAATGCAGGCGTAATTGAGTTGTTGAATATTCAAAAGACCTCCCTTCTTCAGCAGATGCAGGAGTATGAAAAATTATCCAATCAGTATGAGTTAATGGTAGATGCCCGGCCACAGGCACTGATCATTATTGAAAGAGCCATACCGGCTTTGAAAGCAGACAAACCC